>JBFJYX010000034.1:0-13776 GCA_041622415.1 Pontiella sp. | reverse complement strand
TTCGACCATTCGGTCAGGCGCAGTTCCCAGCCGATTACTTCGCTGCCGTTGGTCTGTGCGGGGACTTCGACTTTGTAGTACTGCCACGATTCCGGCGGAAGGGCGGCTGCGGTTACTCCGCCGCCGTCGAAGTTGATGGGGGTGGTGCCGGAGGTGATGATCCTGAGGGTGTAGGATCCGTCTTCGATGTAGCCGGCACTGCGTGAATCGTTAACCATCAGCGACCAGGTTCCCGGGTCGGGTTCGGAAAAGTTGATGATGGCGCTGTCGAAGTATTGATAGCTGTGGCCGGAGTAGACGCCGTAGTTTGCCCCGTTGGGGAAGCTGGTGTCGAGCCGCAGGTTCATATGCGGACTTCCGACGGCATCTTCCAGACGGATCTGCATATTCAGTACGCCTGCGGGCACCGTGAACTGGTAGCGTTTGACGCGGCCTTTGCCATAACTGTCGGCATGCGTGAAGGTGCCGGGATTCGGCAGGGCACCGAGGTCGGTGAAGGCATCGACGCCCCGGCTGTGCAGGATGGCGGAGGCCGTGCCGGTGCCGATGGTGGAGCTGACCGGTGACTGGCCATCGGAGACGACCATCAGGTAATAATCGCCGCCGGGTACGGTCGTTTGGCCGCTTTCCGGCAGGAGGACGAAATGCTCGGAACCGTCGATATTCAGGCGCGTCATCGCGCTCAGGTTCAGGCCCGGCGAGGTGGTCGGGCTGGAATTCATCCGCCAGGTCGGGACGCGGGCTTCGCGGATGTAGAGCTGCGATTCGCCGGAGGTGTTTTCGAGTTCGAAGCGCCACGAGGGCTGCCCGGCGGGTATGGTGAGTTTGAAGTATTCCACGTTTCGTGCGGGCAGGTTGGTGACCGTCTCACTGCCGGCGGGCGCAAGCGTGCGCGGCTCGTAGGTCATGCCGTTTCCGATGGCACTGCTGACAAAACTGAAGGTGCCGGTCTCGGTGGCCGAGGCGTTGTAGAAGCCGATGAAATAGGAACCGGGTTCGAGCGGTGCGCCCATGGCCATGGAAAGCAGCGGTTGCGGATGGCTCTGTCCGGATGGGTCGTAGGTATATCCGGTCCAGTCACTGGAGGAGGTGGCCCACTGTTTGCCGCTGGGCCACTCATCGTCGCTCCACGGATAGTACCAGGCGGAGACGCCGAACGAGGAGGGCAGGAGATCGCGACGGATATACATGGTGGGCCGCGCGTTGGTCCACTCGGTCATTCTCAGTTCCCAGCCGATGACGTCCTGCCCGTTGGTCTGTGCCGGCACATCCACGTGATAGAAGCGCCACTCTTCGGGCGGCAGGATTACGTCGGTATCGGAACCGCCGTCGAGGAGGATTTCTGCGTAGTCGAGGGCGTGGACTTCGAGCGTGTACGAGCCGGGTTCGGGATTGCCGGATTTACCGACCACGACGGACCAGGTGCCGGTGGAGGGATTGGGGAAGGTTCGGATATGGGTGTCGTTGAACTGACTGGCGTGGCCGGAGTAGATGCCATAGCCGGGGCCGGACGGCAGGGCGTCGTCGGTGCGCAGGTAGAAAGTGGGCGTGCCGGTGGTTCCTTCGAGGCGTACTTCAAGCGCGGGAATGCCGGGCTCGACATCAAACTGATAGAGAACGGTTTCGCCCGAGGCATAGGACTTGGAATCCGACAGCGATCCGCCGGGAGCCAGTGGGCCGAGGCTGTTGACGGAGGCGGTGCCGAGGCTGTGCAGGATGGCGGAGGCGGTGCCGGAACCGATGGTGGAACCGCCGGGCGACTGGCCTTCGGAGACGACCATCAGGTAGTAGTCGCCGGAGGGGATGAATGTTTCGCCGCTTTCGGGAAGGAGGGTGAAGTATTCATCGCCCGTCTGCTGCAGGCGGGTGAACGAGGTGAAACTCTGGCCGGGAGAGGTGGTGTCGCCGGTGTTGGTCTGGCGCGTGGGCACGCGGGCTTCGCGGATGTAGAGCTGCGATTCGCCGGAAGTGTTTTCGAGGCGGAGTCTCCAGGAGGGGGTATTGGACGCAATGTTTACCTTGAAATAGCGGACGCCGCGGGCGGGCAGGTTGGTGATGGCGGCGGAGTCGATGAAGCCCAGCGGGGCGGGCTCGTAGGTCACGCCGTTTCCGATGGCGCTGCTGGTGAAGGTGTATTGTGCTGTTGTCGAGTCGGAGTTGTTGTAGAAGCCGATGAAATAGGAGCCGGGTTCGAGCGGATTGCCCATGGCCATGGAGTGCAGCGGTTGAGGGTAGATTTGCCCGCCGGGCGCGTAGGTGTAACCCGTCCAGTCCTGGTTGTTTTGCGGCCACTGGTTGCCGCTGTCCCAATCGCTCTGGTTCCAGGGGTACCAGTAGAGGGGAATCTGGCCGATGCCTTCGGGGAGCTGGTCGCGCCGGATGATCATGTAGGGTCGCTCGTTGGTCCACGAGGTCATACGCAGTTCCCAGCCGAGGACGTCCTGCCCGTTGGTCTGCGCGGGAACGGTGACGCGGTAAAAATGATAGCTGTTGGGTTCAAGCGTGACGGCGGCGTTGGTGTACCCGTCCATGGGAATGTTGATCGGTGTATGCGAACCGCTGTCGAGGGTAAAGGCGCCGAGGGCGGCGTAGGGATAATAGATGCCGACGTACCAGACGTCCGCCTCGTGGTCGGGATCCTGCAGGAAGCCGAGCGTGCTGGACTGGTCATTGTGGGAGCTGGAATAAATATTGATGCCGCCGTTCTGCCGGTAGTTCCAGCGGCCGGGCACATAGTTGCGGCGGATCGCGATTTCGGTTCCGTCGACGTGGTTGGTAAGCTGCAGCAGCCAGCCGAGCTGGCCGAGCTGCTGGCCGATATCGGATACGGCATAGTAGCGCCAGCCGACGCGCAGCGGATCGTCGTTGGTCACGGTGTCGATAAAGTCGATCTGCGTGATGACCGGTTCGCGGTTGCGGAGGTTGAATTCAAAGTCGCTGTCGCCGTAGACGGTGATGTAGAAGGTGCCGTCGGAAAGGGTTTCGGGGACCAGCGTGACGCTGTCGCTGATGTTGGTACTGGCGATTTCGGAAAAGGCGTCGTTATTGAAGGCGTTGGGGACCATGCCCTGGCGGACGGCGAAATCGGGATCGGTGCCGTTGGCGGGTTCGACGGTGACTTCCCAGGCGATCTGTTCGGGCGGGACGGGGACGCGGTAGGTTTTGAAAAGGAAGCCGGACTGCGACTGGGCGCTGAGGGTGTGATTATAGAGCTCATCTGTAATTTCATGCTGGCGGGAGTCGAGCTGGAAGGTATCGCCGGGCGTGCCGGGTACGCCGACATAATAGTAGGTGGGGCTTCCGGGAACGAGATAGGTGGGCACAAGGAGGCCCTGGCCGGTGCGGGTGCGGTCGTAGTAGCTGGTGCTGGAGGGATGCGGCGCGAGGCCGTGGCGGACATAGAAGGGCTGGCTGAGCGTCGCGGTGCCGGCGGCGTCCTGAAGCCAGAGCCGCCAGGCATAGGCTGCTGAAGGAACGGTGGTTTTAAAGTAGCGGATTTCTTCGGGCGGGATGGTGGCCGGCCCGCTGCCGCTGGACGCGTCGGCGGCGAGCGCCCCGAGATCCTGGGCAAAGACATCGCCGGAGAGCAGGTTCCAGGTGGAGCCGGTATCGGCCAGCACCAGGATATACCACTCCTGTCCGGCTCCGCTGGTATCCGAGAGGTAACGGGTGAAGCCGTCGTCTCCGGTGCGGATGGAATTTTCGGTAAAGGCTTGTCCGCCGCTGTTCACATAGGGGAGGGCGTTCTGCCTGATGTACAGGTCGGCCTCGCCGCCGAGCACATAGAGCGCCGTGCGCCATGCGGCCAGGTCAGGCAGTTCGGTGGTCAGTTTAAAGTAGTAGGCGCCGCCATCGGTATTGAGATTGTTGAACACTGCGGTGCCGGTGTCGGCCGTGCCCGGATCCCAGGTGAGCGTGTTCATTTTGATATCGCCGGCAAACAGGCTCCAGGCCGCGCCTTCTGCTGCTTCGACCAGGATATATTTGGTCTGGCCGACACTGAGCGACTGAACAATGGTGTCGCTGCCGGTTTGTTCGGATCGGTACTGATAGTCGTTGGGGGCGACGTTTGCGTTGGGATCGGTATAAAGATCGGCCTCGCCGGCGGTCAGGTTAAGCACGGTGCGCCAGTAACCGGCGTTGTTCGGGGTGTCCTGCGTGACGATGCGGAAGAGGTAGCTGCCCTCCGCTGTGCCGGGGTTGGTGTAGACCTCCGTGCCGCTCTGCGCCGTGCCCGGGTCCCAGGTCAGGTCCTGCACATGCATATCGCCGGCAAACAGGTTCCACGTTGAATTGGCGTCCGATTCCACGAGGATGTACCAGGTCTGTCCCGCCGTGAACGCCCGGGTGATGCGGTCGTTGCCGACGGTGTCGGATTTCTGCGAGTAGCTGTTGGTGGTGATCGAGGGACTGGTGCTGATATAGAGGTCGGCCTCGCCCCCGGTTACCGTCAGCACGGAGCGCCAGTAGCCCACATTATTGACCGTGCTGGTGGTGGTGACCGTGAACAGGTAACTGCCCGCATTGGTATCGGTGTTGGAGTAAATCTCGGTGCCGGCCTGCGCCGTTCCGGGATCCCAGGTCAGGGGAATTTGGGCATGCACCGTGACCGTGAGCAGCAGAAAAAGCTGCATGGATACGAAAAGGGAAAACCGCATTTTCATCTTAACCTCCCGCCGCTCAGGGCATTTGCTTGCCTACTCTTTTTTCTGAAGGACCGCAAGTTCTTCAGCGGCTGTTTTCCGGATTTTTCAGATTCGAAATTTAAACCCGATCTAAATAGTACCATTTCTGTTAATAAAGGCTTGCGCGGCTTGCACCTTCTGATACGTTACGAGCCAATTAAGACCATTTAGGTCTCCTATTAGAGGTTTGTTAGCATGTTACGGATTACCAAGATTACGGATTACGGGTTTATTCTGCTCGGTCACATGGCCCAGCAGCATCAGGATCAGCTCCACAATGCAAAAGATCTTTCGGCCGCCATCGGCATTCCGCTGCCCACCGTAAGCAAGGTGCTCAAAATTCTTACACAGGGCGGCATTCTTCAGTCCCATCAGGGCAGCAAAGGCGGTTATTCACTGTCCAAAGACGCAGGGGAAATCACGGCGGCGGAAATTATTGAAGCGGTCGAAGGTCCGGTGGCCATCACGGATTGTTCCAGTGCCGACGGCTGCGAGCGCAACTGTCCGATCAGCCCGAGCTGGCAGCGTGTCAACAGCGCGGTTATCGGTGCGTTGCAGGGTCTGACCCTGGCCGATATGGCCAGCGGCGGATCCCAGTAGGTTTATTCCATCAAAAAGCCCGCAGGGGTGAACAAACATTAAATAGTACGAATTTAGGCCGATATGAAAATTGAAGACGAAAAATCATTCGATGAACTGACCGACAAAGACTACAAGTACGGTTTTGTAACCGATATTGAAACGGACAGCCTTCCGCCCGGATTGGACGAAAACATTGTTCGTGCCATCTCGAAGCGCAAAAATGAACCGGACTGGCTGACGGAGTGGCGCGTGAAAGCGTACCACCACTGGACGACGCTCGAAGAGCCGACCTGGGCCAAGGTGGAGTTTCCGCCGGTCGATTATCAGGCGCTGAGCTATTATTCCGCCCCGAAGCAGAAGATTGATGGCCCGAAAAGCCTGGATGAGATTGATCCCGAGCTGCTGGAAACCTACAAGAAGCTGGGAATTCCGCTGCACGAGCAGGAAGTGCTGGCCGGCGTTGTGGCCGTGGATGCCGTGTTCGACTCCGTTTCCGTGGCCACCACCTTTAAGGGCAAGCTCGAGGAAATGGGCATCATTTTCTGTTCCTTCTCGGAAGCGGTGGCGGAACATCCGGAGCTGGTTAAAAAATATCTCGGTACGGTGGTGCCGTACAAAGACAACTATTATGCCACGCTGAACTCGGCCGTATTTTCCGACGGCTCATTCTGTTATGTGCCGCCGGGCGTCAAATGTCCGATGGAACTCTCGACCTACTTCCGCATCAATGCGGCGAACACCGGGCAGTTTGAACGTACACTGCTGATTGCCGATGAAGGGGCAACGGTGAGTTATCTCGAGGGATGCACCGCGCCGCAGCGCGATGAAAACCAGCTGCATGCCGCCGTGGTTGAGCTGATTGCACATAAAGACGCCAACATTAAATATTCGACCGTGCAGAACTGGTATCCGGGCGATAAAGACGGCAAAGGCGGTATCTATAACTTTGTGACGAAGCGCGGGCACTGCCGCGGGGATAATTCCAAGATTTCCTGGACGCAGGTGGAAACCGGTTCGGCGATTACCTGGAAGTATCCGAGCTGCATTCTGAAGGGCGACAACTCGGTCGGTGAATTCTATTCCGTGGCCGTGACCAACAACATGCAGCAGGCCGATACCGGCACCAAAATGATTCACATCGGCAAAAACACGAAGAGCACGATTATCTCGAAAGGGATTTCCGCCGGCCGGGCGCAGAACAGTTACCGCGGCCTGGTGCGGGTACAGGAAACCGCCGAGAATGCGCGTAACTTTTCCCAGTGCGATTCCATGCTGATCGGCGACCAGTGCGGTGCGCATACGTTCCCGTACATCGATGTGAACAATCCGACCGCGCAGGTGGAGCACGAAGCCACCACCACGAAGATCGGTGAAGATCAGATTTTTTACTGCAACCAGCGCGGCCTCGATACTGAAGAAGCCGTGAACATGATTGTGAACGGGTTCTGTAAGGAAGTATTCCGGGAACTGCCCATGGAGTTTGCGGTGGAAGCGCAGAAACTGCTGGGCATCAGTCTCGAAGGATCTGTGGGCTGATAAAAATTTTAATACGGAGATAACTGACCAATGCCACTACTTGAAATCAAAGACCTGCACGCGAGTGTAGCCGACAAGCCGATCATTAAAGGCCTCAACCTCACCATCAACCCGGGCGAAGTTCACGCCGTCATGGGCCCGAACGGAGCAGGCAAAAGCACGCTTTCCAACGTGCTCGCCGGCAACGAAGCCTATGTGAAAACCAGCGGCCAGGTGCTGCTCGACGGCGTAGACATCGACGATCTGTCCGCGCATGAACGGGCCCGCGCCGGCATGTTCCTGGCCTTCCAGTATCCGGTGGAAATCCCGGGCATCAGCAATATGTACTTCCTGAAAGCCGCCGTGAATGCGGTGCGCGAATCGCAGGGTAAAGAACAGCTCGACGCCATGGACTTCCTCGATCTGGTGGAAGAGAAAAAGAAAATCGTGAAGATCCGCAGCGACCTGCTCGAGCGCGCCGTCAACTCCGGCTTCTCGGGCGGTGAAAAAAAGCGGAACGAGATTTTCCAGATGGCGATGCTGGAACCGAGGCTCGGTATTCTCGACGAAACGGATTCCGGTCTCGATATTGACGCGCTGCGTGTCGTGGCGGACGGGGTGAACGCCCTGCGTTCCGAAGATCGCGGTTTCCTGGTCATTACCCACTACCAGCGCCTGCTCGATTATATTGTCCCGGATTTCGTCCACGTCCTCGTCGACGGCCAGATCGTGAAATCGGGCGACAAGAACCTCGCACTTGAACTTGAAACCGCAGGGTATGCTTCCTGGGTTGGGGAATAGGATCATGGATCTCACAGCACTTAGAGAAAAAGCCGAAGCGGATTTCAAGGCGGTCGGTTTCCCGTCCACCAAGGAAGAGCTGTGGCGCTTTACGGATGTTTCGCGCGTGGCCAACGCCGAGTTTTCCAATGATTGGAAAGCCTCCGACCTGGAGTTCCAGCCGTTGGATAAAATCACGGTGGTTTTCGAGAACGGAAAACTCTCGCGTGAAAAATCCAGTATCGATGATCTGCCCGAAGGCGTATGCATCGGCTCCATCCTCGACCTGGTTGATCCGCGAATCGGCACGCTGGCGAACGCTAAAAATGCCTTCGTCTCCTCCAACACGGCCTATTTTGCCGACGGGGTGTTTATTGACATCACCGAAGGCACCCGGCTGGAGAGCGCCATTCATATTGTCTATCTGGCGGATGTCGAGGGCGCGGCGTTTCACCTGCGCAATTTTATCTCGGCCGGCGCGGATGCTGAAGTGTCCGTGATCGAAGAGTATATCGGCAAGGCGGGCACACAGTACTGGACCAACGTCGTGACGGAAGCCTTTGTGGGCGACCGCGCTTTTGTAGACCACTATAAAATCCAGCGCGAAAGTGCGGCGGCCTTCCATTTCCAGACCCTGGAAAGCCATCTGGGCACCGCGTCTGTATTCAGCAACCACGCCGTCACCTTCGGTTCGGCGCTGGGGCGGAACGATATCCGCGGCAAGCTGAACGGCGAAGAGGGCGAAGCCATCTGCAACGGCCTTTATCTGCTGAAAGATAATCAGGTGTTTGATACGCATATGTTCATGGACCACGCCGTGCCGAAGTGCAACAGCCACCAGCTCTACAAAGGTATCCTGGACGAAAAATCGCGCGCCGTTTTCTGCGGCCGGATTCTGGTGCAGAAAGACGCCCAGCAGACCGACGCAATTCAGAACAACGGCAACCTGCTGCTGAGCCGCGCGGCCAAGGTGAACACCCTGCCGCAGCTCGAGATTTATGCGGACGATGTCAAATGCACGCACGGCGCCACGGTGGGCGAACTCGACGAAGCGGCGCTGTATTATCTGCAGACCCGCGGCATTGATCCTGAAAAGGGCCACGCGATGCTCGTCTTCGCGTTCGCCAATGAAGTGCTTGATGAAGTAAAATGCAAAACAGCCAAGGCCTATATTGAACAGCTTGTTCACGCCTGGCTTGAGAAAGTACAGGCATGACGAATTCCGCTCAGTATGACATCGCTTCCATTCGGAATGATTTTCCAATCCTTGGACGACAGATCTGGAACAAACCGCTGGTCTATCTGGACAACGGCGCGTCGACCCAGCATCCGAAGCAGGTGATTGAGGCCGTCAAAGACCTCTACGAAAACCATTATTCCAATGTGCATCGCGGTGTTCATACGCTGAGTCAGGAATCGACCAACCTTTACGATGATGCGCGGGTCAAGGTCCGCGGTTTCATTCACGCCGCCTGTGTGCATGAAGTGATTTTTACGCGGGGCACGACGGAGTCGATCAATCTCGTGGCGCAGAGCTATGCGCGTCCGCTGCTGAAAGAGGGCGATGAAATCCTCATCACCCACATGGAACACCACTCCAACATTGTACCGTGGCAGATCGTCTGCGAGCAGACCGGCGCCAAGCTCAAGGTGGTTCCGATTAATGATGCCGGCGAACTTGAGCTGGGCCATTTCCTGGAACTGCTGAACGAAAAGACCAAGCTGGTTTCGGTGGTGCACGTTTCCAATGCGCTCGGCACGGTGAATCCCGTGAAGGAAATCATCGATGCCGCCCACGGCATGGATATTCCGGTGCTGGTCGACGGCGCCCAGGCGGTGCCGCACATGCCGGTGGACGTCCAGGCCCTGGATGCGGATTTCTATGCGTTTTCCGGACATAAAATTTACGGCCCGACCGGCGTCGGGGTGCTGTACGGTAAAGAAAAGCTGCTTAAAGCGATGCCGCCGTACCAGGGCGGGGGCGACATGATCCTGTCGGTCAGCTTTGAAGGTACGACCTATAACCAGCTGCCCTATAAATTTGAAGCGGGCACGCCGAATATTGCCGGCGTTGTCGGGCTCGGGGCGGCGCTGGACTATGTCAACAAGATCGGCCTCGGGGCGATTGCCGCCCACGAACACGGCCTGCTGATGTATGCGACGTCCAAGCTGCAGGAAATCGACGGCCTGCGCATTATCGGCGAGGCGGAGCAAAAGGCGGGACTGATTTCGTTTGTACTCGATGCCGTTCATCCGCACGATATCGGCACGATGTTGGATGCCGAAGGGGTCGCGGTTCGTGCCGGGCACCACTGTGCGCAGCCGGTGATGGAGCGTTACGGCGTTCCGGCCACGGCCCGCGCATCGTTTGCGATGTACAACACCTACCAGGAAATCGACGTACTGGCGGAAGCCATCAAGAAAACGATCAACATGTTTAAGTAGCAGCCCTCGCCGAGACGCGGAGGACGCAGGGCGCAGGCTCAGCGGTTTCAGCGTCTCCGCGAGAACAGAAAAGGACTCCAGGGGAATGGAAAATTTAAGAGAGCTCTATCAGGAGGTCATTCTTGACCATAACAAGAATCCGCGGAACTTCCGTAAGATGGAGGATCCCGACGGGTTTGCGCACGGCAACAATCCGCTCTGCGGCGACCAGATCGATGTATACATCAAAATCAAAGACGGCATCGTTGATGATATTTCATTCGACGGCGCCGGCTGCGCCATCTGCACCTCGTCCGCCTCGATGATGACGACCGCGCTGAAGGGCAAGACCGAAGCCGAGGCCGATGCGCTGTTCAACAGCTTCCATCATGCGCTGACGGAGGATGAGGGGCATCCGGAAGACGTGCCGCTGGGCAAACTGGAAGTGCTGAAGGGCGTGAAGGATTATCCCGTGCGCGTGAAGTGCGCCACGCTGGCCTGGCATACCTTTGATGCCGCCCTCAAAAAACTCAACGGCGAAGAATCGACCGAGTAATCATTAACGGGCAGTTCGTGCCGGGAGAAATCCTTCGCGGGCTGCACATCACGGAATACGACATATGTTTGGACGAAAGAAAAAAGAACGCTTCAACCTCGAAGAGCACAATCCGGAACTGTACAAGCAGGTGGTCCGGCAGCTGCGCATGGTTTTCGATCCGGAGATCCCGGTGAATGTCTGGGACCTGGGGCTGATCTATAACCTCGACATCGACGAAGACGGGAAGGTCTATGCACGCATTACGCTGACCGCACCGAACTGCCCGGAAGCCGAGCGCATTCCCGGCAATATCCAGCGCGCAATCATCGAGGCCGAAGGGGTCGAAGAGGCCGATATCGAACTGGTGTTTGATCCGCCGTGGACGCGCGACAACATGTCGACCGCCGCGCTGCTCGCATTGGGTTTGATTTAAAAAACGCAGGCGAAGCTTTCCGCTTCGTTATCCTTAAGATTCAAAACGAAGCCGGAAGCTTCGTCTACATTAGGAATGACCATGGTTACAGAACAGCAGGTACTCGACGCACTCAGCAATATTATCGATCCGGACTTCCAGCGCGACATTGTCTCGCTGGGTTTCGTGCAGGACATGGTGATTGACGGCGGAACGGTTTCATTCACCATCGAACTGACGACGCCGGCATGTCCGCTGAGCCCCGTCTTCCAGAAACAGGCCGTTGATCTCGTCGGCGATCTGCCGGGCGTGGAAGTGGTGAAGGTCAATATGACCGCCCAGAAGCGCGGGCACCGTCAGATGAATGCCGAGGAAAGCGGCCTGAAGGATGTGAAATATATCCTGGCGGTGAGCTCCTGCAAAGGCGGCGTCGGCAAGTCGACTGTTTCGGCACTGCTGGCCAAAACGCTGGCGGCGCGCGGGGCCAAGGTGGGCCTGCTGGATGCCGACATTTACGGCCCGTCGGTGCCGACTCTTTTCAACCTGCATAAGCAGGGCGTCGGCGCCACGGCCGACCAGAAATATTTCCTGCCCCACGATGTGGACGGCCTGAAGATTATGTCGTTCGGCTTCCTGATGGGCGACGGTCCGGCCGTGATCCGCGGACCGATGGTCTCCCAGTATATGCAGCAGCTGCTGCATAACGTGCAGTGGGGCGAACTTGATTATCTCATTATCGATATGCCGCCCGGCACCGGCGATATCCAGCTGACGATTTCGCAGTCGGTCCAGATTGATGCGTCGGTCATCGTCACGACGCCGCATCAGCTTTCGCTGACGGATGTGCGCAAAGGCATCATGATGTTCGACAAGGTGAACGTGCCGGTGCTCGGCGTGGTGGAAAACATGGCCTATTTCATCTGCGACGGATGCGATAAACGCCACTATATTTTCGGCGAGTCCGGCGGCAAGGAACTCGAAGAGCGTTTTGGTCTCGAGACCATTGCCGAGCTTCCAATCACTGGAAACCTCAGCGGTTCGCTGGATGAATTGACCGAAAGCGGCGTCGCCAACGAAACCACCGATATCATTATCCGCACGCTGGGCAAAAAGCTGATGGATAAAGTCGAGCGGCCGGAAGTGATTCACGATGCCAAAACCATCACCCTCAAGTGGCCCGATGAAACCGTCACGGTTTCCAATGCCGCGCTGCGCCGCGCCTGCAACTGTGCGCTGTGTGTGGATGAAATGACGCGGAAACCCCTGCTCGATCCGGCGTCCATCCCGATGGATATCCATGCGGAGAAAGTGGAACTGATCGGAAATTATGCCGTGATGGTTGACTGGTCGGACGGCCACAATACCGGATTTTTCCCGTATTCGGTTTTTCGTGACCTCGAAGCTATGGCGCGGCACAATAAGGGTGTAAATTCGGCTACCGGCGGCGCATGCGGATCGGGGAGCTGTGGATGTAAGTAAATAAAAGGGGACAGGATATGAGCGACGAAGTCGGCCAACTGAAACAGGAACTTGAGATTCAGAAAAACATTGCCTACACGGCCGGCCTGCTTCAGGGGGACATCACCATACGGACACTCTTCGAATCGCTCGCCGAAGGGGTGGTGGTCATTAATCCCCTGGGACGTATTATCCTGATCAATCCCCGCATGGAAACGATGTTCGGCTATTCCCGCGCCGAGGTGCAGGGCGAGCCGATTGATATCTATATTCCGCCGGAACTGCGGGAGAGTCACCACGGCCATATCAGCGAGTTTTTCACGCGTCCGCGTATCCGGCCGATGGGCATGGGGCTGGACCTGAGCGGCTGCCGAAAGGACGGTTCCACCTTTCCCATTGAGGTCAGCGTGAGTTTCCTGGATGCGGAACACGGGACGCTGGGCCTGGCGTTTATCAGCGATATCTCGGCCCGCAAGGAAACCGAAGAGCAGCTGAAACAGACCAACAAACACCTCGACGAATTTGCCCAGATTGTGGCGCACGACCTCAACAGCAATGTCACCTCCATTGTCAGTGTGAGTGAAATGCTGAATGACCCCGAGGATGACTTTTCAGACGAGGAACGCAAAGAGTTCCTGAATGAGATTTCACGGATCGGAACCAAGATGAGCGACATCATCAAGGAACTGCTTCTGTTTGCCCGTATGGACCGGACCGACCTGACGGTCAGCCCGGTGGACATGAACCCGCTGATCCAGTCCGCGATCCAGCGGCTGAAGGGGGATATTGCCGACACCGGTGCAGTGGTGAAGACGGATCCGATGGCCGAGCAGGCACTGGGCTATGCGCCGTGGGTGGAAGAGGTGTGGTTCAATTATCTGAGCAACGCCCTCAAATACGGCGGCCGCCCCCCGCAGATTGAAATCGGGTGCAGCCGGGAGGACGGCATCATCAGTTTCTGGGTTAAAGATAACGGCCCCGGTATTGATGCGGATAAAATGCATCTGCTTTTCGACGATCAGAACGACGCCCGCGAAAAGATCATTAAAGGCCATGGCCTGGGACTTTCCATCGTAAACAATATCGTGGAACGGATGGGCGGTTCCGTGCACGCCGAAAGCCGGCCCGGCGAGGGCTCGACGTTCTATTTCCGCCTGCCGGCGGTTTGAAGGACTGATGCGGGTCGGAATACATAAATTCCGGCGCACTAAACCTTCCAACCTTTGGACCTTTGCATTACCTTCTGTTGAATGGATCTGATTACAAAACTTGAACGTCGTTTCGGTTCGGTGGCTATACCGAACCTGACCCTTTACCTGATTGCCATCCAGGTCATCGGTGTTGTACTGCTGATGAGCAACCGCGCCGACGGAAGTGAGCTG
>JBFJYX010000033.1:0-13827 GCA_041622415.1 Pontiella sp. | reverse complement strand
CGGTTCGGGCCGTGCTGTCCCGGAGGATTCGGGCGGCGTTCCAGGAATTTTTCAGATTTCGGGGAAAGAGCGATGCCGAGGCGACGCGCTTTTTTGATTTTCGGTCCATTATATTTCATTCGTATTCCTTTCGTTTCCCGTGTGCATCCCTGCAAATTAAGCCGGTTTTCCGGCCGCCCCTGTGTGGGGCAGGTTTTTCAACCTGCCCGGGCAGACACGCATGCCTGCCCCACTCTCCATCCGGGCGCTCGCCCCGCACCGCGCGGTATTTGTTTCTTTGGCGAAGATCCTTCGGTCAGGATTCCGTTTTACGGGAAAACAGGCGGGCATTTATACAGGATCGCAATTTCGGGTCAACCCCGTTCAGCCCCAAAGTTTCAGCCCGGTTTCAGCAGCCGCGGATCAAACTCAAACGGCTGCGGCGCACCGGTTTTCAGTTTTCCAAACCCCGGATGCGCCGGATTGATCAGATAATTGCTTTCTCCCGGAATCAAAACGCTCGGCACCTGAAGCAGAACCGACGCCTGCCCCGCCGCCCAGCGATTCCCGAGCTGCTGAACCGAAACCGGGGGCGGGGTGGCCCGCCAGTCTTCCGGCAGATCCCCGAAGTCCAGGCTGCGCACCTGCCGACGGTCAAATGAAACCGGTATGCACAGGTAGTCTTCCAGCAGCGCCGACGAATCCACATGAACCAGAATTTCCAGAGCCGCCAGCGACTTCGATTCGGCCGCATACACCATCGGAACGCCCGCCGAATTCCACCGCCCGCCGAACAGACGCGCCCCCTCCCCGGAAAACGCATCCGACACCCGCCGGGCCGGCACAATCCGCCAGGCCGTCGGCATCAGGAAAAGACCCCGTGCTCAATACGGCCCAGCAGGTTCAGCACCTCCCGGTTGCCGAGTTCCGTATCCGCAAAATCGAGCGGCGCTTTCCCCCCGAAATAGGAACGCGGACCCTTGAGCCACCGCACCGCCAGCTCCTTGGTGCCCAGCACGTCCACGGCACGATTAAGCAGCTGCGCAATCCGGTTGAACCGCTCCGACTGATCCGCATTCAGCCGCCCTTCCTGGATTTTTCGGTTCAGCGTGCGCTCAGCCACTCCGGCCACGCGCGCCAGCTCTTTCCGGCTGATCTCCAGCTCGCGGCACAGCGCATCAACAATACCGGCCGGCAGGCCGGCTTTAATCTCCGCCACCTGCTCAAGCACATTGTCGGAGTCCACCAGCTTCAGCTCAGGCACATTCCGTTCTCTGGCTTCCAGGCTGACCTCATATTTCAATGCAGCTTCATTCACGGCCATGGTTTCGGCCTCCCAGGTATAGGTTTGCTTTTCAATTTTGCTTTGGCCACTCATCGTCTCTCCTCCGGCTATTTGGCAATATAGCACATGCCATATGGCCTTCAATCTTTTTTCCAACCATTGGAAGGTTTTCTTTCCCCCCGCGCCCCCCTATCTTTCGAGGCTTACGTATGAAAAAACCGTTTGCCCAATTTCCATTCAACCCCGCCCGCTGGCCGTTTTTCTATGGCTGGATGATTCTGCTCTGGGGCATTATCGGCATTCTGCTGAGTGTACCGGGCCAGACCACCGGGGTGTCCGCCTTCATCGAACCGCTGATCGAAGATCTGGGCATCGGGCGGTTTGAGCTGAGCGTCGCTTATATGGTCGGCACCTTTTCGAGCTCCTTCCTGCTGACCCCCGCCGGCAAACTGTTCGACCGCATCGGCGCGCGCTGGATGGGATTCGGCTCATGTTTTGCCCTCGGCATTGTGCTGCTGCTGCTCAGCCAGGTGGATCACCTGGTCCGGCTGCTGGAAAAAATCGTTCCCGAAACCTATGCCCTCTCCGGCTTGCTGGCCTTTCTCTTCCTGCTGCTGCGCCTGAGCGGCCAGGGCGTCTTAACCATGTCGTCGCGGAATATGGTGATGAAGTGGTTCGACCACCACCGCGGCCTGGCCAGCGGTATCAGCGGCGCCGCCGTGGCCTTCGGCTTTTCCTATGCACCGGCCCTGTTCAGCCGGATCATCGCCAAACAGGGCTGGTCCGGAACCTGGCTGCTGCTCGGCCTGCTGCTGCTCGGCCTGTTCGCCCCGCTGCTGCTGCTGTTTTTCCGGGACCTCCCCGAAACCTGCGGCCTGGTGCCGGACGGCAACAAACATGACGCGGCAAAACGCAGCGAACCCGTACGGCGGCAGTATACGCTGGCCCAGGCACGCCGCGGATTTGCCTTCTGGCCCTTCGCGCTGACGATTGCCCTCCAGGCTCTTGTGATTACCGCCGTCACTTTCCATATAGAGTCGGTTTTTGAACAGGCCGGACTCGACGGCAGCCGCGGGTTTGCAGTTTTTCCGCCGATGGCCCGCATCTCCGTGGCTGTGACCCTGCTCGGCGGCTGGCTGTGCGATCGCACCCAGCTGCGGTGGTTCCTCATGCTCATGCTCGCCGGCATGGCCGCCAACCTTTTTGCACTGATGTATCTCCGCGACGGCTGGCCGGTTTACAGCATCATTATCGGCGGAGGAATCGCCAACGGCATGTTCGGCATCCTGATGAGTGTGACGTGGCCGCGCTATTACGGCCGGGATCATCTCGGGGCGATCAGCGGCCTGTGCATGACCTTCATGGTCATAGCCAGTTCGCTGGGCCCGGCCCTGTTCAGCTGGATCCTGCAAAGCACCGGCTCCTACGGAACGGGCTATCTGATCTGCCTGGCGGCCGCGCTGATCCTGCTGATCTGCGCCCCGTTTGCCCATAATCCGCAGCTCAGGGATTAGCAATCCGCACGCCCGCTTTCGACACCGGTTCCCGACGCCGCGCCCGCCCGAAAACGCATCCGAACATTGGAAGAATCGGTGCTGTACACCGCCCCGGCACCCGCTATGATTTCCCCGGTCTCTGGAAATCATTAACCACAGAAAGGGAGTACAATGAAAAACCTCGGAATCATTTTGATGGCAACCGCATTTATCTGCAGCAGCGGGTTCCTTAAGAAAGGCGAAGACGGCAGTCTTTCCGTCGATACCTCCAGCCTCGAAAAAAAGGCCGATGAAGCCACTGCGGCTGCCAACGGCAAAATTGAACAGGTCACCCAGGCGGCCGGAGAACTCTCCGCCAATGCGCTGGATAAAATCAAAGCCGAAGCCGCCAAGCTCAATGTCTCGAAAGAGGAAGTGCTCGCCGACCTCGGAAAACCGCTGGCCGACATCAAAGCCAAAGTGGCTGACATGGATCCGGTAAAACTCACGGCCTATCTCTCCCAATACACCACCGTGGTTCAGGATGCCCAGGCCAAGGTCACCGAATACACCCAGCAGGTGAAAGACCTGAAATGGACCCAGAAATTTACCAAAAAGGGCAAGGAACTGAAAACCCAGCTCGAACAGTACTCCACCCAGTTCAGCAGCCTCAAAGAGCAGGCGGGCGTTTACATTGCAACCCTCAAAGGCTACGGCCTCGACCCGGCGGCACTCGGCATCGACCTCTCCGCCTACGGGTTATAAAAACCCGCCGATACGGCAGAACAGGCGTTCCAATGGTTGGAACGCCTTTTTTTTATGTCCGGCCTACGGATTAAAGCCGCGTGGCGAGGTCTTCGGTAATTTCCGGCTCCGGCACATTCTGCTGCCGGTCGAGCAGGTCGATCGCTTTCCATTTCCCGGAACGGAAACGCAGAAAGAATCCGGCGCCGAGCAAAAAGACATAAACCAGCGTCCACGCCCAGCTGATGTAGATGTTCAATTTCAGCCAGACGACAATCACCAGCTGACCCAGCACCAGAACACCCCACGCCACGGAGGACTGGAAATACATCACAAAATGGGTATCGCCGGCGCCTTTCAATGCACCGGACAGAATCAGCGCCACTGCATCCGCCATGCCCCAGACCCCCAGCAGGATCAACAGCACCCGAACCGTCCGGGCCAGTTCATCGAACGCAACCGTCGCGTCCGTATCGTTTGCAAAAACGCGGGTGTAAAATTCCGGGAACAGGATAAAACTGATGCCGGTGACGGCCACATAGCCCATGCCGATTTTCATGGCCAGCCATCCGACCCGCTCGGCATAGTCCGGCTGGTTGCGGCCGAGGTACTGCCCCACCAGAATCGACGCGGCAATCCCCATCCCGATCATCGGCATAAACGCCACCAGGTTAATGCTCAGCGCAATGTTGCTGGCAATGTGCGCCACGGCCCCCATGCGGCCGACCAGCAGCACAAACACGGTGAACGCCGCCACATCCAAAAACCAGTGCACCCCGGAAGGAAACCCGAAACGCAGCATCCGTTTGAACAGCCAGGGATCAAACCGCAGATTTTTCCACGTCCTGAATTCGCGGTTCACACCGCCCGTAAAATAGAGGACGGCAAAAATCAGCGGGCAGAGCCAGGAGCCGACCACAGTGGCCCAACCGGCGCCGGCAATACCCATCTCCGGGAACGGGCCCACGCCGAAAATCATCACATAGTTCAGCACCACGTTCACCCCGTTGGCTATGAGGTTGGTCCCCATCACCACCGCGGTCTGTCCGCGCCCGGCAAAAAATCCGCTCAGCGCCGAGCTCATCGTCATGCCGCCGCCGCACCACATCAGGATTTTAAAATATTCCTCCTCCAGCGCCAGGATCGCGGGTTCATGACCGCTGATCCGCAGGCACCACAGCCCGAGCGGCACCAGCAGCATCATCAGCGGAATCGAAACCGCGGAAAAAATAATCCCCTGCGCCGTGGCCCGCGCGCAGCCCTCCTTCTCGCCCGCGCCATACATCTGCGCCACAAAGGTGCTCACATAACCCGCCAGCGCCATGAAGCCGCAGACCAGCGTGAAAAACAGGATCCCCGCCGGCAGCGAGGCGCGGAACTCCGCATCGCCGTAATTTGAAAGAAACAGACGGTCACTGAAATTGAGTACGGCAAATGACGCCGAATTAATGATCATCGGCCACGCGATTTTCATCAGCTCGCGCCAGCCGCCAAACGGTTGCGTCTCTGTTTCCGGGGAATTCATGGGGGCGGAATGTACGCCGTTTTTCCAGAGTTTGGAAATGCAAACCTGCGGGAATCCGCGTACCGGCGCCCCGGCGCTTACCGGCTGGCGGATTGGTGATGCGCAGAAATTGACGTCGTCGCGAATGGGCTTCAAAATGCGCACTTCAATTTTGGAGACCGAATGGACCGCGACGAACCACAGAAGCAAAGCAGGGCTTCGCAGCTCGAAGATGCCATGACCAAACAGCTGCGGCAGCAGCGTAATCCTTTTTTACGCCCGATCTTTGCCGTCGCCGCCATCGGCGCACTCTTTATGATTTTCGGCCTGGTCATCCAGATGATCGCCGACGCGGAAAAAGAAGCGCCTCCGCCGGTCGAACCTGAAAATACGCACCTCACCGTCCACGGCGAAGGCGTCTGCCTGCACTGCACCCTGGCGCTGAGCACGCAGCACCACCGGGCCGTCCGCTATCGGGGCGATGGAAACGAGGAAACGCTCATCCTCCTGCAGGAGCATCCCGAAAAAGACATGAACCTCGACTATTTCTGCAACGGCCCCACCCCGGTGCTTGTCGAGGGCGATATCCTCGTCACCAACAGCCTCCGCATCCTGCAGGCCAAAGCCTTCAAGGCTTTTCCCGAAGCACGGGAATAACGCGTTTCCAGCCATTGGAAAATTCCAACCCCTGGAAAACGCGGCATCGCTCCCCCTAAAAATGTAATTAAAGCTGTCACATTCCGGTCGACTGCGCCAATAAAGGGGTATGAAGCAGTCGGATTCATTGGATTTTGATGCCTTGGTACGCGAGCACCAGGCCGGCTTGCGCGCCTTTATCCGTGCCCTCGGCACCGACGAGGCGTGGGTCGACGACCTGGCACAGGAAGTCTTTATCGTGGCATTCAAAAAACAGGCCGAATTCCGGCGCGACGAGGATTTCGGCAAATGGCTCCGCGGCATTGCCCGCCGACAGGTGATGGGCGAACGCACAAAAGCCGCCCGGCGCCACCGCATCATGCACGACGGCATCACCGAGGTGCTGCTGACCCTCGGCGTGGAAAAATATGAACCCGAACCGGCCCGCGAACTCGTCGTCGAAACCATGAAAGGCTGCGTCGATAAACTCGACGAACCGCAGCGCGAACTGCTGCGCTTCCGCTATGAAGAGGGCCGCCAATGCAAAGACCTGGCCGCAGAACTCTCCTCCACCGCCGCCGCAATCCGCAAACAGCTGCAGCGCATCCGCACCGCCGTGCGCAAATGCATGGAAGCCCAACTCCGGGAGGCCGCGCCATGACCCGCTATGAAGAGCTGCTCTCCCTTTATCTCGACGGCGAACCGACCGAAGCCGAGCTCAACGAGCTGGCCGACCTGCTGAAAGCCGACGCCGCGCTCGCCGAAAATTTCCGCAGCGAACTGCTGATCTGGGACGCGTGGTCTCAGGCGCAGGCACCGGAACGCAGCGGCGAGGCATTTCTGGCCGGACTGCATACGCGCCTGCGCGCCGAACAGGATGCCCCGGAATTTGAACGCTCCGTCACGGACCGGCTCCGGGAACGAAAACGCCCGGCGCTGCTTCGGCCGCTGCTTGCGATGGCGGCGGTATTGGCCGTTCTGCTCTCATTCGGCCTGTTTTTCAATCCGGCCGATGTGAATACCGGTCTGGTTTCTTCGGCCGAAGCCGCGCATGTGACGATCCGCGGCGAATGCGTATGCCTGCGGTGCACCCTGCATAATGCCGAGCGCTGCTTCAAAGCGGTGCGCTATACCGATGAGCTCGGCGAGGAACATCTCATCCGCCTGGTGCGCGATCCCGGCCTGATACAATATAATAAATGCTTCTGCAAAGGACCCACTCGAGTATTGATTGAGGGCGAAATTGTGGTAGAAAACGGCGAAAGGATGCTCCTGGCGACTTCGCTGACCATTAAAACTGAAGAAGCTCAGTAGAAAATGTAAGAAAACCAGTCACATTACGAACATGAGTACCAATAGGTATTGATGATCATTAAACCATAAGGAGTAACATCATGAAGAAAGTACTTACCGTTGCAGCAATCGCACTGATGATGGCAGGCAGCTCGGCATTCGCATGTGCAGGCTGCGGATGTTCAGCCAAAAAAGCTGAAGCCAAGACAGAGTGCACCAAATGCGAAGAAGGCAAAACCTGCAAAGCCTGCGAAGCCAAAAAGGCTGAAAAGAAAGCAGAATGCTCCAGCTGCGCAAAATAATCCGCGGCCGATGAATTCCGAAAAGCCCCGTTTTCCGGGGCTTTTTTAATATGCCGCCGCTTTCAAATGACCATTTGAAATATTTCTTCGTATTCGTTGACAATATTTCCGCCGGGCCATACGTTTCATGCCCTGATTCAAATGGACATTTGAAATGAGTGCTGACACCAAAGAACGTTTAATCCAGGCGGCCGCCCCTATTTTTGCCGATAAGGGTTACCGCGAAACCACCGTGGCCGAAATCTGTGAAGCCGCGGGCGCGAACATTGCCGCGGTGAACTATCACTTCGGCGACAAGGCGAATCTCTACACGGAGGTCTGGAAATATCTGAATACCATCGCGCTGAAGGCCTACCCGTTTCCGGACGACCATTTTGAAATCGGCCCGGAAGAGTGGCTGCGCCGGTTTTTGCGCTCACGCCTCGAGTGCATCTTCTGCGACACCCTTGCCGGACTCTGTCCGAAACTGATCCATAAAGAGATGAATGAACGCACACCGAAACACAATGAACTGTTCCTGACCTATCTCAAACCGAACCGCGATCGGGCCCGCCTGGCCGTCCGCGACTATATCGGCCGCGACATAGGAGACGTTCAGCTGGACCTGCTCACCCAGAATTTCATGGGCGTTCATATCTCGCTGAATGCCGGATATCAGAAACACAAAAACGACCCGGAGCACATGCATAAATTTGCCCAATATCAGAACATCGGCCCGCTGATCGAACAGGTTGAAACCTTCGCGCTCGGCGGACTTAAGGAAGTTAAAAAGAGCCTCAATCCATGAAAATCATTTACGCCCTCCCCCTGCTCCCCCTGCTGCTGACCTCCTGCATCTCGTTCGAACCCGAACGCGGCGACGAGCTCCTGCAGGATCAGACCCCGGAACACTTCAGCCAAACATCGGGCACCGTGGAAGTCCGGGTCGACTGGTGGAAAACCTTCGGCTCCGATCAGCTCAACCGGCTGATGGACGAAGCCTTCGCCGGCAACCTCACCATCGAGCAGTATGCCGCCCGCCTCGAACAGGCCGAAGCCTCGGCGCGAAAAGCCGGAGCCACCGCCAAAGCACAGCTCGACGGCAAAGCGTCGGCGTCGTCCAGCTATACCTCCTACAGCTCCTCCACCGGCGGCAGCGCCACCGAACCGGATTTCACCCTCGGCCTTTACGCCAGCTATGAAGTCGATCTCTGGGGCCGACTCAAATCCACCACGCGCGCCGCGCTGGCCACCTATGAAGCGTCAAAATTCGACCTGCAGAGCGCCGGCATGACCCTCTCCGCCGAGCTCGCCACCACCTATTTCACCTGGCTGGCGCAGAACGAAGCCCTCGCGCTTTACCAAAGCCAGCTGCAGTCGAACCGCAACAAACTGTCCGCGCTGGAACGGCGCTACAAAGCCGGCCAGTCCACCATGCTCGACCTCCTTCAGCAGCGCCAGCAGGTGGCCTCGGCCGAGGCCAAAATCCCGCCCGTCCTCGCCAATATCCAGACCCTGGAAAATCAGATTGCCGTGCTCACCGGCCGGATTCCCGGAACCGATCTGCAGCTCGCAGCCGAACCGCTGCCCGAGCTCCCGGCCCAGCCCGCCGCCGGCCTGCCGGTCCAGCTGCTGGAAAACCGCCCCGACATCCGCTCCGCACAGCTGAAGCTCGAATCGGCCGACTGGTCGGTCGGTGCCGCCCGCGCCGCCCGCCTGCCGACCCTTTCGCTGTCCGGCTCCATCTACACCTCCGAAGAGCGGGTCGATGACCTGTTCGATGACTGGGCATCGAGCCTCGCCGCCAGCCTGGTCGCCCCGATTCTCGACGGCGGCTACCTCAAGGCCGAGGCGGACCGCGCCCTGGCCGCCGCACGCGAGCAGGTCGCCGTGTACCGACTCACCGTGCTTGAGGCCCTTCAGGAAACCGAGGACGCTCTGAACAGCGAAAAGCATCAGGCCGACTATGTGGAGGCCCTGCGCAAACAGTATGCCGCAGCAAAAAACAGCGAAGAGGAATCCATCCGTCGCTACCAGCGCGGCATTCTCCCCTACCTCGACACCCTCACCGCCATCGTGGCTCGTGAATCGCTGGAAATCACCCATTTAACCGCCCGGGCGGAACTGCTCGGCGACCGCATACAACTTTACCGCTCCCTCGGGGGCGACTGGACATTCATGCTGGAGGAAAAATAATGAACGTTGCATCCCGCCGCCTAATTTCAATCATCATCGGCATCGCCTTCATCGTCTGCGGCCTGCTGGCTGCCCGCTACTTTATGACCCATAAACCCGAGGCCAAACGCCGGCGGCAAATGTCATCCATGATTCCCGTGGTGGAAGTCGCTCCCATGAAAGCCGGATCCCATGTTCACACCGTGGAATGCCTCGGCACCGTCATGGCCGCCGAAAGCGCGGCCCTGCAGCCCGAAGTGAGCGGACGCATTGTTGCCGTGAATCCCGGTCTGGTGGAAGGCGGGCTCGTGAAAAAAGGCGATGTGCTCGTCGAGATCGACGCTGCCGACTACCGCCTCGCCCTCGCCAAGGCCGAGGCCGCACTGCTCACCGCCCAGAGCAGCTACCGCATTGAGGAGGGCCAGCAGGATGTCGTCCGCCACGAAATGGAAATGATGGGTTCCGACGAGTCCGACGCCTATCGCGACCTCATGCTGCGTGAACCGCAGCTGAAATCGGCCGCGGCGGCCGTCAAAAGCGCCGAGCTGGCCGTCGAGTCCGCTGAACTGGATCTGGAACGCACCAAAATCCGTGCCCCGTTCGATGCCGTGATCATTTCCGAAACCGCCGATATCGGCGACTATGCCCAGTCGTCCACGGCGCTGATTGAACTCGCGTCCATCGACCGCTTTTATATCTACTCCTCCATTCCGTTCAGCTCGATTACCCCGCTCCCGGAAATCGGCACCAAGGCCTATCCGGCCGAACTGACGCTCGCCGATGGAACCACCAGCGCGGCGCAGACCTATAAACTGCTGCCCGCGCTGACGGATACCGGCCGCATGGCCCGCATCCTCCTGACAGCCGACAAACCCTATGCCGCCAACGGCCGGCCGATGCTCATCAACGAATATGTCCGCGTCCGGATTAACGGCGATTCCATTCCGGATTCCATGATGCTGCCCCGCAAATACCTCCGCGACGGCAATGTGGTCTGGACCATCGACAGCGAAAACAAACTGCGTATCCTGCAGGCGGAAGTGATCGACGGCTATGCCGATGAAATGCTCGTCCGCTTTGATGACGCCCCGGCCGAAATCGAAATTGTCACCACCGATCTTACGGCCGCCGTTGAAGGCATGCAGCTGCGCCGCGAGGGCGACCATGAACAACCGCCGCAAAGCGGACCGAAGCCGGACGGCAAGCCTGCCGAATAACCATTCATCCTTTCTCTAATCGCATTCTTAATTTCCCCGATCGGTATTCGCCATGACAAAAATTCTGGAAAAATTCAATGGGCCCATTGCCTGGATGGTCAAAAATCCGGTAGCGGCCAACCTGCTGATGCTGCTCTGTCTCATCGGAGGCTTCGGCACATTTTTGACCCTCAAGCAGGAGGTCTTCCCGAACCTGACCGCCGACGCTGTGACGATTGTGGTCACCTATGCCGGCGGCACTCCGGAAGAGATGGAACAGAGCGTCTGCCTGGCGGCGGAAGAGGCCGTTCGCTCGCTGGAAGGCATTGAAGAAGTCACCTCAACGGCCAGCGAAGGCTATGCCAGCATTTATGCCGAGCTGGTGGAGGGCTCCGACCGCATCAAGGTCTATCAGGATATCAAAAGCGAAATCGACCGCATCACCACGTTCCCGGACGGTGCCGAGGAACCGGTGGTCTCCCTCTCCGAGCGCAGGCGCGATGCCATGACGCTCGTCCTTTACGGCGAAGTCTCCGATGTCACCCTGCGCAACCTCGCTGAACAGGTGCGCAACCGCCTGCTGCAGACCGAATTCATCACCCAGGTCGACCTCACCGGCACCCGGGATCTGGAGATCAGTATCGAAGTGCCGCAGGACAAACTGCGCGAATACGGCCTGACCCACCAGTCGCTCGCCTCCTCCATCAACACCCAGTCGCGCGAAATTTCCGGCGGCGGCATCAAGACCGACAGCGGCGAAACCCTGCTGCGGATGCAGGAGCGCCGCAACTACGGCACCGACTTTGCCCAGGCCCCTGTACTGGCCTCCGAAGACGGAACCACCCTGGAGCTCGGTGAGATTGCCCAGGTGATCGACGGCCTCGAAGACTCCGACAGCTTTGCCGACTACAACGGCAAGCCGGCCATTATGCTGGAGATCTATCGCGTCGGCGACCAGACCCCCACGCAGATCTCCAAGACCGTGGCGGAAATCCTGCCCCAGCTTAAAGAGCAGATGCCGGAAGGCATCGAAATTGATATTCTCGACGACAGAACCGAGGTTTTTTCCCAGCGCGCCAGCCTGTTGCTGCGTAACGGGGCGCTCGGCCTGGTGCTGGTGCTGCTGGTACTCGGCCTGTTCCTGGAGATGCGCCTGGCCCTCTGGGTGGCCATGGGCATTCCGATCTCCTTCCTCGGCGCCATGCTGCTGATGCCGCTCACCGGACTGTCCATCAACATGATCACCATGTTTGCCTTCATCATCTCACTCGGTATCGTGGTCGACGATGCCATCGTGGTCGGCGAAAATGTTTACCACTACCAGCAGGACGGCTTTGAGCCCCACGAAGCCGCGGTGCGCGGTGCGCGCGAGGTCTGCTCGCCGGTGGGATTCAGTATTCTCACCAACATCGTCGCCTTTATTCCGCTCGCGGTGATGCCCGGCCAGATGGGCCGCGTGATCGGCATGCTGCCGATTGTGGTCATTGCCGTATTCACCATCTCCTGGCTCGAGAGTCTCTACATTCTGCCGTCGCATCTCAGCCACGCCCGCAAAAAGGAACCCACCGGCCTCTTCGGGATCATCCACCGCTTCCAGCAGCGCTTCAGCCACGCCTTCCGCCACTGGGTGCGCACCAAATACGGTCCGTTCCTGGACCTCTGCCTCTCGCACCGCTACGTCGTAATCTCCATTGCATTCTCCGTGCTGCTGCTGGTCGGCGGTTTCTGGTTCAGCGGCCGCATGGGCTTCTCGATGTTCACGACGGTGGAATCCGACTATGCCATCGCCTCCGCCACCCTGCCCTACGGCTCGCCTGTCGAAAAAACCGAAGCCGTGGCCGACCGCCTCGTCCAGGGCGCCCGGGAAGTGCTGGAAGAAACCGGCCGGCCGGAACTCGTCGAAGGCATCTTTGCCCGGATCGGCAACGGCGGTTCGCATACCTGCCAGGTGCGCGTCTACATGGCCGACCCCGAAATCCGGAAAACCATTATGGGCACCGAAGAATTTGTACAGAAGTGGCGCAGCAAGGTCGGCGATGTGCCGGGCGTCCGCTTCATCCGCTACGCGTCCGACCAGGGCGGTCCCGGCAGCGGTCCGGCTCTGGAAATTGAGCTGCGGCACGAAAATATCGCCACGCTCGAAAACGCCGCACGGACCCTGGCCGAAGAACTTGAAAACTACCCGCTTGTACAGGACATCAACGACGGCGTGGAGCAGGGCAAAACCCAGTTCGACTTTACCCTGAAGCCCGAAGCCATCAGCCTCGGCCTCTCCGCCAGCAACATTGGCGGCCAGATCCGCGCCGCCTTCGAGGGCACCGAAGTGCTCCGCCAGCAGCGCGGCCGAAATGAAGTGAAGGTCAAAGTGCGCCTGCCCAAAGCCGAGCGCACCCGGATGTATAACTTCGAAAACTTTATCCTGCAGACGCCCGACGGCGGGGAAGTCATGCTCTCCGATGTCGTCGATATCGAGATCGGCAAATCCTACACCACCATCAATCGTCGTAACGGCATGCGCACCATTACGCTCACGGCGGATGTGCGGCCGAAATCCAAGGCCGGCGAGGTGACAGCCAAACTGGACAACGACTTCTTCCCGAGCCTGCAGCGCCAGTTCCCCGGACTGGACTACAGCTACGAAGGCCGTTCCGCCGACCAGCGCGACAGTTTCGGCAGTATGGCCGTCACGATCCCGATGGTGCTGCTGGCCATCTATGCCCTGCTCGCCATTCCCTTCAAGAGCTACTCCCAGCCGCTCATCGTCATGATCTCCATCCCGTTCGGCATCATCGGCGCCATCATCGGCCACCTGATCCTCGGCTATTCCATGACGATGCTCGGCGTCATCGGCATGCTCGCCCTTTCGGGCGTGGTGGTGAACGATGCGCTCGTGCTCATCAGCTTCGCCAACGACCGGCGCGAGCACCACGAGTCCACGCACGATGCCGTGGTTTCCGCCGGCATTCAGCGCTTCCGCCCGATCCTGCTCACCACCATGACCACCTTCGGCGGCCTGATGCCCATGATCCTCGAGACCTCGCGCCAGGCCAAGTTCCTGATCCCGATGGCCATCTCCCTGGGCTTCGGCATCCTCTTTGCGACCTTCATTGCCCTGCTGCTCGTTCCCTGTCTCTACATGGTCATCGACGATTGCGGAGCCCTGAAACGCAAGCTGCAGCACGCGCATGAGTAAACTGCTTCAGGGTTCCGTTACAGGACACATGACCCGGCTCGCCCTGCCCGGCGTGGCCGGGGCATT
>JBFJYX010000032.1:0-13973 GCA_041622415.1 Pontiella sp. | reverse complement strand
GTGCTGAAACCGTCCGCCATTTCCGCGTACATGCAACGCCAGATGAGCGAGATCCGCCGTAAAAAAGAGCCGGCGGCCCTGTTCTGCATCGGGGTGAACAATATGGAGCACATCGCCCGGTTCCATGGCGACGACGCGGCCGACGATGTCATGGCCGGCGTGAGTAAGGTGCTTCAGGATAACCTGCGTGCGGATGACCTGATCGGGCGCCATGAAAAATATGCCTATCTGGTGCTGGCGGAATGTTCGCTGGACGAGGCAGAAATCATCGGTAAGCGGATCACGACGCTGGTTCAGCAGGCCCAGTTTGAGTCGGAGCAGAAAAAACTTAAAACCACCATTACCCTGGGTGTGGCCACGTTCCCCGAGCACGGCCGCAACCTGCATCAACTTTACCTGGCCGGCCAGCGGGTGCTGGATCACAGTCGTGCAAACGATATCCGCGCTTATGCGGTTTACGATCCGGAAATCCATGATAAAATGCCGACCAAGCCGATGAAGAGCATTAAGTCTATTCAGGCTTAGGGCTTCGCCCGTCAAAGGTCGGAAGGTCAAAAGTCTCATGTCCGGAATAGGCCTTCGACGATTAGACTTTAAGACCGATCCACAGGAGAGAGATTATGAAACTGGGCGTCAATATTGACCACATTGCAACCCTGCGCCAGGCGCGCGGCACCGTATATCCTGATCCGCTGGACGCCGCCATTCTGTGCGCCCGTGCCGGTGCGCACGGGATTACCGCCCACCTGCGCGAAGACCGCCGCCACATCCAGGACGACGATATTTACCGCCTGAAAGAGCTCCAGCCGCTTCCGCTCAACCTGGAAATGGCCAACGAGGAATCCATTGTGGAAATCGCGCTGAGTGTACAGCCTGCGGAAGTCTGCCTGGTTCCGGAAAAACGCCAGGAGCTCACGACCGAGGGCGGGCTCGACGTACTCGGCCAGTTTGAACGCCTGAAGGAGACCGTCACCTGCCTGAACGAAGCCGGCATTGAAGTCAGCATGTTTATCGATCCCGACATCGAAACCATCGTGGCCTGCAAAGATCTCGGCGCGCCGACGATTGAGCTGCATACCGGCACCTACTGTGACGCTGAACCGAACGAACGCGCGGTGCTGATTGAAAAGCTGATTCGCGCCGCCGACCATGCGCATGACCTCGGCCTGAAGGTCAATGCCGGGCACGGCATCAATATGGAAAACCTCGGCGGCATCCTCTGCATGCCGCATCTCGACACGCTCAACATCGGGCACAGCATTGTCTGCCGCTCTGTATTTGTCGGCCTCGAAGCCGCCGTACAGGAACTGCTGGCGGGCATTCAGGACTATGAGGGCTGATGCTTAATGCATCATTCGCGACGCCGCGGATTACGCATCATCCGATACGGATTACGTTTTATGAAACTTGTCTCTGCAGAAGAAATGCGCGAGCTCGACCGCCGCACCATCGAGTCGGGCATTCCCGGCGAAGAACTGATGTATACCGCCGGCGAGGGGCTGGCCGATGCCATTAAGACATTGGCCGGAAATCATCAGCTGGTGGATTCACCGGTGCTTTTTGTGGCCGGCCCGGGCAATAACGGCGGCGACGCTTTTGTGGCCGCGCAGTTGCTGTATGAAGAGGGCTGGCCGGTGGAATGCTGGCTCGCGGCCCCCGAACAGAAGGTGAAAGGCGATGCGCTCCTCTTTTTCAAAAAGATGAAAAAGGCCGGCGTGCCTTTCCAATCATTGGAAACTTCTGAGCATTGGACCTTTGCGGCGGCCAGCGGAACCGATGCTGAGATTCTGGTGGACGGCCTGCTGGGCACCGGCGTTTCCGGCGAACCGCGCGGCGTGATCGCTGACGCGGCGGCATTTATTGATGCGCAGGCCGATCGCGCGCTTGTTGTGGCGATTGATATGCCGTCGGCCATGGCGGTGCGAGCGGATCTGACGGTGACGATGGGCCTTCCAAAGATTGGAAGTGTGGATTCCGAGCATTTTGACTGCGTTGGAAATATTGAAGTGGTCGATATCGGCATCCCGCCTGAATTTCTGGACGAAGTGGAAGGGGATAAAACCCTGGAGCTGATTCATGCATCCGACCTGGCGCCGCTGTTTCCGCGGCGCCCGCGCACGGCGCACAAAGGCGAATACGGCCACGTGCTCTGCATCGGCGGAAGCAAAGGGTTCAGCGGCGCGGTCACCCTGGCCTCGAAAGCGGCGGTGCGGTCCGGCGCGGGGCTGGTTACGGCCTTTGTTCCGGAGTCCATCCATGCGCTGGTTGCGCCGGCAGTTCCGGAAGTGATGGTGCATGCGAGCATGCCCGAAGGAAACTGGTCCGCGATTGTGGCGGGGCCGGGGATGGGCCGCTCGGCCACCACCCGCGAGCAGGTGATGCATCTGCTTGAAAACCCGGCGGTGCCCGTGGTGCTCGACGCCGACGCGGTGACTGTGATGGCCGACCATCTCGATGACCTCATTAACGCGGAGTGCCCGCTGATCCTGACGCCGCACCCCGGCGAATTTGCCGCACTCTTCGGCCTGAAGGTGGACGATGTGCAGGAAGACCGGTTCGGCATGGTGCGCATGGCGGCCGATAAACTCGGCGCGACGGTCGTGCTCAAAGGAGCCGGTACGCTGGTTGCGGCGCCGGGTGTTCCGGTGGCGGTGAATATGACCGGCAACCCCGGCATGGCTTCCGGCGGTTCGGGCGATGTGCTCGCCGGTTTGATTGCCGGCCTCGCGGCGCAGGGCCTGGCCCCGTATCAGGCGGCTTGCGCGGGCGTCTGGCTGCACGGAAAAGCGGGCGATCTCGCCGCGGCGGAAAAATCGCAGGCTTCCATGACGGCCACGGATCTAATTGAAAAGCTGCCGGAAGCCTTTCGGGAAATCAGCTGCCGCTGAATGTAGACGAAGCTTCCTGCTTCGTTGTCCGGCAGAGCGGTGCTTAACGAAGCTGGAAGCTTCGTCTACGTCAGTTCACCATGTTGGCGGGCTGATGGGTGGACTGAATGACGGTCTGCCAGAACCAGCCTTTGGGATCGATGAGTTTGCGGTCGCCGATCATGGAAATCGGCAAATGGACCAGCCGGTCGTGATGCAGCCCGACAATCATATTGGTGCAACCGGCCATGGCGGCATGCACGGCATTGTTGGCCAGCTTCAGGCAGTACATCGAGTCGTTGGCATTGGCGCGGCGGCTGCGGATGTTGTAGCTGGGGTCAAAATATTTCACGTTGACCTCGCTGCCCCGGCCTTTGAAATAGGTGTTGATTTCCTGCTGCAGCAGTAGGCCGATATCCTGCAGGCGTTTGTTGCCTGATTTATCGGTGTCGCCGGTACCGTTGGCAAACAGGCTCTGCCCGGCACCCTCGGCCACCACCACGACGGCATGCTCTTTGCGTTTGAGGCGTTTTTCCAAAGCCTGGAGAAATCCATTCGGTCCGTGCAGATCAAAAGGGACTTCCGGAATGAGGCAGAAATTGACGGCGCTGTTGGCGAGGGTGGCCGAGGCGGCAATCCAGCCGGACTCGCGGCCCATGAGCTTCACGAGGCCGACGCCGTTGCGGTAGGCTTTGGCTTCGTTGTGCGCGTTGGTGATGACGTCCCACGTGCCTTCCACCGCGGTTTCGAATCCGAAGGAGCGCTGGATGAGGCTGATGTCGTTATCAATCGTTTTCGGAATGCCGACCACGGCGATGGGAATATTGCGCTCTTTCAGCTTGGCCACAATATCGCGTGAGCCGCGCTGTGTGCCGTCGCCGCCGATGGTGAAGAGAATGTTCACGCCGTAATGCACCAGCGTGTTGATGACTTCTTCATCGTCCTGCCGGCCGCGGGAGGATTTCAGGATGGTTCCGCCTTTTTCGTGGATCTCGTCGGTGTTGTCGGTGGTGAGCTCAATGGGGTAGTGGTAGTACTTGGCGACGAGGCCTTCGTAGCCGTATTTGAATCCCAGCACGCGTTTGACCTCGTACCCTTCGATGCAGCAGAAGGTGAGCGCGCGGATGACATCGTTCAGGCCGGGGCAGACGCCGCCGCAGGTGACGATGCCGACGGTGACCTCCGCCGGATTGAAAAAGAGCTTTTCGCGCGGGCCGGCGAGCTCGAAGTATTCGATGTCGGCGACGCTTTTGAGTTTGCTCAGCTCTTTGGTCCGGTCATCGCAGGCAATGGCCTCACCGTCATAAAAGCGGTTGATCTTCCCTTTGAGGGGCGAGTCAAAGGTGGCTTCGCCGAGGGTTTCTGCTTTGTGAATCTTCAGGTCGGCCATGGTTGATCTCCTTAAAACTGGGAAAGGAAGCGCACGTCGTTTTCGTAGAGGTTGCGAATGTCGTGGATGCCGTAGAGGATCATCGTAATGCGTTCGATGCCCATGCCGAAGGCAAAGCCGGTCAGCTGTTCCGCGTCGTAGCCCACATTGCGGAAGACGTTGGGGTCGACCATGCCGGCGCCGAGGATTTCGATCCAGCCGCTGTTTTTACACACGCGGCAGCCTTTGCCGTTGCAGACGTGGCAGGTGAAATCGACTTCGACACTCGGTTCCGTGAACGGGAAGAAGTGCGGGCGGAAGCGGACCTTGACGTTCGGGCCCATGAGCTCGCGGGCAAAGTAGGAAAGCGTGCCCTTGAGGTCGGCCAGCGAGACGTTCTCGTCGACGTACAGCCCTTCGACCTGATGGAAGTTGGCGGAGTGGGTGGCGTCCGGGGTGTCGCGGCGGTAGCAGCGGCCCGGGGAAATGATGCGGATCGGCGGTTTGTTCTCCTGCATGTACCGCACCTGCACGGGCGAGGTGTGGCAGCGCATCAGGTCGCCGTTGTTGAGATAAAAGGTATCCTGCTCGTCGCGCGACGGATGGTCCGCCGGGGTGTTGAGCGCATCAAAGTTGTTGAAGACCGTCTCGACGTCCGGGCCGTCGGCCACGGTGAATCCGAGGGTCTGGAAAATGCCGGTGATGCGGTCGGTGATCTGGGTGATCGGATGGCGGGTGCCGAGGCCCTGCCAGCGGCCCGGCTGGGTCAGGTCGAATCCGGCGCCGGCGGCTGCGCCGCCCGCGGTGAATTCCGCCTGTTTGGTTTTGATCAGCTCCGTCAGCTCATTTTTGAGTTCGTTGACGGTTTTGCCGAACATCGGCTTTTCTTCCGGCGGCACATTTTTGAGTTCCTGCATCACTTTCGGGAGCAGGCCTTTGCGGGCCAGATATTCAATACGCACCGCTTCGAGTGCATCGGCATCCGCGGCGGCCTGCGCTTCGCCGAGCGCCTTGGCTTTAAGTTCGTTCAGTTCCTGTAGATTCATAGCAGTTTCCCCGTTTTTCCAGACATTGGAAAACAGCCGCCTATCATCCAAGCTCTGGAAAAATAGGCAATGGCTTTTTTCCGGTTTCTTTACGGAAAAGCGGGTTATTCCCCGAGGTAGATGAGGAGCTTGTCGTGGGCGAGCAGGACGAGGTCGCCGATGCCGTCGCCGTTGAGGTCGCCGGATTCAAGATCGTGGGGTTCGGTGCCGCGGCTTGCGCCCACGTCGGCAAAGTCGGAGGTCAGGAATACCTCAAAGAGGAGTTCGGTCTTCATTTCGTCGCCGTCCTGCGAGATGATTTCGACGGCGCGGTTGGAGGGATCCACCAGGGCGACCATCGGGCGCGGGGGCGACGCGAGCTTCACGAGCTTGCAGTAGGCGAGCAGGGGATTCTCCGACGGCGAGGTATATTCGGCGGCGACTTCCAGGTCGAGCTTGGTGCCGTTGCCCATGACTTCGTTGATGCCGGTGCGGTCGAGCATCACGATGATGTCGCGGTCCGGGTGTTTGAGCTGGACGAGATCAAAGATGGTCTGGTCGGCGTCGGGGATATGGATTTTGCCCCATTCGTCGCTGTCGTGGGCAAAGCGGATGAGATCGCCGGAATTGCGGTCGTAGAAAAAGGTGCCGGTTGAGCCGTCGAGCAGGGTGTAGGGCGTGGAGGTGATCATTTCACCGCGGGGGTTTTCCGGATTGAACTGGCGGCTGACTTCGTAGCGGTCGCCCTTCCATTCAAAGCGGCGGGAGATGGCGCCCTGCGAAACGGTCAGTACGGAACCGTCGCCCGGCGCCTGCATCCGGATGTTGGAAAGGGTGAGGCGCTGGGTCAGGGCCCGGAAGGATTCGCTGGTGAGTTCTTCAATATTCTCGCCGTCGTAGAGATACATTTTCGGGGTCTGATAGGGCATGAAAAAGATGATGCCGGTTTTGCCGCCGGGCAGCGTGAACGCGAGCATGTCGTCGGGATCGTTCTTCATATCGAGATAGAAGACCTCGTGTTCGTCGCCGGCGGCGGACTGCTTGACGAGCAGCAGTTCCTTTTCGCTGTCTTTGCAGGTGAACCAGGAATCGCTTCCGCTTTCATCGGTGGAGGCGGCGAGCACATCGCCGGGCAGCTTGTGGACGGCCGGGAATTTTTTAAGGTCGCCGGCTTTGTGGACGGCGGCCACTTTTTCTTTCTGGCTGACCACGAGGATGTCGCCGTTGGCGGAGCGGGACATGCGCACGACCTCGGAGAGGGTGTCGATGCGCTCGGGGGTTGGGTTGAGGCCGTCCGGGGTGCCGGAGTAGAGGTGCAGGCGGCTGAGCTCCGGGGCTGCGACGAGCAGGTCGTCCATGCCGTCGTTGTTGAAATCATCGGCAATCCACGCGGGGTTGGCCTTTTTGCTGGTGCCTTCGAGGCCGATGCGGCCGGGCGAGACTTCCTGTGCTTCCATGAGTATGGGCTGGTCTTTCTGCACAAAGTTATAGAGGCGGAATGCGAGGCGGTTGCGCAGGACCATGCCGACCTGCGCATCGATGCCGCCGGACTGCAGAATGTCCATATACTGGCGCGGCGGCAGGTTGATGGGCTGTTCGGTTCCGAACACGCCGCCGCCTTTGCCGAAGCGGACCTTGAACGGGTTGAGGGTGGTGCTGAAGTGGAAGGCGAGGTCCGGAATGCCGTCTTTGTTCACGTCGGCAATGTCGCCATAAAAACTTTTATCGCCGGCAAAGGTCAGCGTTTTCTGATCCATAAACGGTTTGGTTTCGGCATTCCACAGCAACTCCGCTTCATCGCGGTGGCAGACGAGAATATCGGCGCGTCCGTCCTGGTTGAGGTCGCCGAGCTGGATGGTGGTGACGGTGGCGGGGTTTTTAATGAAGATGCGGTTCGGGGTCTGGAAGGAGCCGTCGGCATTCTGGTAGCGCACCTGCACGCCGAGCGTGGTGCCGAAGGTGACGATGTCCGGCAGGCCGTCGCCGTTCAGGTCGCCGACGCGGACGGCTTTGAGGCCCTGGTCCACAATCATGCCGCGGTCTTCGAAGCGGTCTTCCAGTTCCGGCAGATCCGCCAGTTTTTCGCCGTCGGCTTTGCGGATCAGGATTTCGAGGCGGGATACATGGTTGTTGGCAAACAGGATGTCGTCGCGCCCGTCGTTGTTGATGTCGGCGACCACCAGCCGGGAGGTGCCCATCTTGAATTTATAGATTTCCAGGGGTTGGAAACCGAAATCCCGTTGGGGGTCTTCGGCAAAGGATGCGACGGTGAGCGATGTGGCCAGGGCGATTGCTAACTTGGACATGCGATGTTCCTTGTTCGAAATTCGTGATGCGCTAGTACTTCAGGATAATTTTCTGATGGAGCCCGTCATCGGTGGCTTCGATGTACTGGTAGGAAATGTTGAAATACTGGGCGATGTGGTCGGCGGGGGGCAGCTTATCGAAATCGGGCGGCGGCAGCGGGGATCCGCTGAGGGCCCATTTCTGCTGAATGGCGGTGGTGTATTCGGGTTTGGTCAGCTCCGCCAGGATGACGTCCATGCTCTTTTTCCAGTCGATGGCGCTGAAGCCGAAGGCCGACGGGGCCACCTGCGCGCGCAGGCCCTGCACCAGCTCGGTCTGTTCAAAGGCGGTGTTCGCCGCGCCGGAGCTGGCGATGCCGCGGATGGCCTGGCGGAGGCCCCGGGGGTCGCCGTAGAGCAGGTATTCATCGGTCACGGCAATGCCCATGATATCGGTCGGGTCGTCGGCATTCTTTGGGGTGTAGATGGTATGGTCGAGAAAATCGGACTCGTCGATCAGGGCGGAGACATAGGGCTGCATGGCCGGTGCGGTGAGGCCGGATTCCAGGCCCTGCTTAAAGGCCATGCCGTCTTTGAGTTCGAGGGCGATCACCGTGGTCTGGCGGTCGCCTTCCACGGTGGAATAGGTGAGGAATTTGGTGCCGAGATGAGACAGAAGATCCTGTTCCGGATCGATGCCGGTCTGCTGCCGGAACATGGAGAGCATCATGTCGAACTGCTGCTGCGAGGCGGGATTGACCCGGGAAAGCATCACCGGAATTTCCTTCCAGAGCCCGAACAGGTTGATGCGGCCGACTTCGAGTGAAGAGATGTTTTCCGGAATGAATTCGACGGTCGGCAACTCGGAGGGCTGGGTGTCGAGGGCCTTGAAAAGGCCCTGCTGCAGATCCTCAATGCTGAGGTTGTTGTGAATAACCATTTCTTCGTCGCGCATTTCGACGCGGCTGGTGAAGGCGTTGACGCCGAGCAGGCCCATGGCATCGAACAGGCGGCGGTCTTCCTGGTCCGCCGGGTCGTCGCCGATGGAATCGAGCAGCATTTGGCGGATGGGAATTTTAAGGTTCAGGACGGGGTGGCCGGCGGGTTCGGTGATGTCGTCGTTTTTCAGCCGGACAATGCACTGCTCCACCCATTCGCGGTTGTAGCCCATAACAAAGGTCCGGCCCACGTGAGCCTGCCACGAAAGGGTTTCGGTTTCGGTGCCGGGGCTGTCGACGTGCTGGATAATTTCCACTCCCTGGAAAGAGGTGTGCACAATATCAAACGGATTTTCCATGATGCTGCGGAGGTTTTCATCGAGTTCCAGCCCGCGCTCGAAATCCTCTTCCGACATATTGGCGATGATGTAGATATTTTCGGACTGCGTGTCGAAGGCGAGAATGACTTCGCCGGTGAGCATTTTCATCTGATCGAGCCAGACCTCGTTTTCCGCGCTGCTCTCGCTGTCGAAGAAGAGAGTATGCCAGCTTTCCATTTCGGGATTGCCCAGGAAGTCCTGAAACTGCTGGTCGACCCAGAGCCGGCCGACGGAGGATTGGCGGAGCTTTTCCCAGAACCGGACCGTGTCGGAGACGCGCACATAAGCCTGTCCCTGCGGCGGAAGCAGGTCGGTGCGCTGCAGGGCGAAGGAGCAGAGCGGCAGGGCCGCGGCAAAAGCGAAAGCGGTTTTACGGAAGATCGAGGTCATTTTGATCCTTATAGTCAGAGGTGAATTTGCCGGGGCGGCGCGGGGCGTCCGGATAGACAAACCCCGATTCCGGATTGGTGGCGTCGTATGCAAATGCATCAATGTGGTCGAGCATGTATTTGGAGTGGCGCGCCGGAATCGCAAAGTTCAGGCCTTCCATGGTCGGAACGCCCATATTGATGACGCCGATGACCTGGCCGCGCGCATTGAAGAGCGGGCCGCCGGAATTACCGGGATTCACCGCCGCGTCGACTTGCAGGTAGAGAATGCCGCCGAAGTTGCGGTGGGTCTGGCTGAGTACGCCTTCGGTCACCGTGCGCTCAAGGCCGAGCGGATTGCCGATGGCGAAAACGGCTTCGCCGATGCTCAGTTTTTCTTCCGGGGCAAAGATGACCGGCGTGATTTCGGTATCGAAGTTGTTGATCTTGAGTACGACGAGATCGTGGAACGGTGCACTCGCGACGATTTCCACCTCTTTATGGACGACGCGCCGCAGCACCTGGTTTTCCTGCAGGAACTGGGTCACCGATATTTTCTTTTCGCCGGCAATCACGTGGAAGTTGGTGATCAGGTAGCCCTCTTTGTTGATGAAGAAGCCCGAGCCGAGGCCGGCGGCGGTTTTAACGAGTACCACCGACGGGGCGTAGAGCTTGGCGGCTTCGGCAGTGGTGATGCGGCCGGGCATCTGCACCGCGTAGAGCGAATTGGTGTTGGTGGGAACCGTTCCTTCGACCGCCGTGTCTTCGTAGGAGGCGAGGATTTCGTTCTTCGGAATGCGCAGGACGTCGAAGCCGAGATCAACCACGGTGGCGTCATCGGCCTGCTTGAGCACGGGGGCCTGAATACGGGCCCCGCCTTTGAGAATGACGTCGTCGGCAAACGCGGTGGAAAGCAGTGCGGAGAGTAAAAGCGGGTATACTGTTTTCATATGTTATCCAAACGTTGGAAAAAGTTGTAAAAGTTGTAAAAGTTGTAAAAGTTTAGACCAAGGGTATACGACTGTCACCCGTAAAGCCTTTTAACTTCGTCACAGATAGTTTCGACTCCGCGTGCCACGGTTTGTTCATTCTGGGCATAGGTTACGCGAATGCATTCGTGCTTGTGCTGCCAGTATTCGTTTTCGAGGCCCGGGAAAAAGAAGGAGCCGGGCACGACGAGCGTATTGCGCGCCTTGAGGCGTTCATAGAGTTTGGCCGCGGTGCAGGGCAGCTCCCGGAACCAGAGCCAGAGGAACAGGGCGCCTTCGGGTTTGTGGATTCGGCACGGTACGTCGCCGAGATGCTGTTCAAAAAGTTCCAGGGTCTGGAAGGCCTTCTGTTTGTAGAAGGGCTGAATGATCTCTTTGCTGATCGTCATAATCTCGCCGCTGCGGACCATGTCCATCGCCAGTTTCGGGCCGACGCCGCCGGGGGCCAGGCTCAGCACGCCGTTAATTTCTCCGATGGCCGAGGCAATCTGCTCGGGGGCGATCACGATGCCCGTCCGCAGGTTCGGCAGGCCGAACTTGGAGAGGCTCATGGTCAGAATGGTGTTGGGGCTCCAGAAGGGGCGCGCGTCTTCAAAGATGATGTTCGGGAAGGGCGTGCCGTACGCCCCGTCGATGATGAGCGGAATGCCCCGGTCTTCGGCAATTGCGTCGAGGTGCAGGATTTCGGCATCGGTCAGCACATTGCCGGTCGGGTTGGTGGGGCGCGAAACGCACAGGGCCCCGATATCCTCGCCCACCTCGAGTTCATCGAAATTGACATGGTATTTAAAGAGCCGGTCGCCGAGCAGCTCGATGCTGGGCCGGCGCGCGGCAAAAAAGTCATCTGTCAGGCCGGCGTCGGCATAGCCGATATATTCCGGGGTCAGGGGGAAGAGCACCTTTTTCTTCGAGCCGTCGGGCATTTCGCCGGCAAACAGGTTGAACAGGAAGCACAGTCCGCTCTGTGCTCCGTTGGTCAGTGCAATGTTTTTCGGTGTGACGTCCCAGCCGAATGCGTCCTGCAGCAGGGTGGCGAGGGCTTCAATAAAGGCTTCGTTGCCGCGGGATCCGTCATAGTTCCCGATCAGGGTTTCAAATCCGTCCGGCTCGGCGAGGATCTGCTCCATGCGTTTGCGGAAACGCTGCTGGACTTCGGGAATATGGGCGGGATTGCCGCCGCCGAGCATCAGCATATCGCCGCCGGCCATCGCCGAGCCCAAATCATCCATTAATTGTGTGATGCCGGCCTTGCGGGTGAACTTTTTTCCAAATTTTGAGAGCGTCATTCGCAAAATTTAAAACAAAAGGGGGCGCGATTACACAAAAAAGAGAACGCACCTCTTCTTTGTGCAGTCGGCTCACTCCCGTTGCGGCCCGCTATGCGGCGGGGCGCTGGGTGATGATCTTAAGCATCACTTTCCGGATGTGTTCTCTGATCTGACCGGCGTCATACTGGTAGTTTTCGGGGAACAGGATGACTCGAATGCCCTGTTTGGGCAATATTCGGCGCAAATAGTTAATGCGTCTGGTTTTATGCTGATCCGTCGATTTTTCGTTGTGGAGCAGTACCACGGCGGAAACGGATGAGTCGTTGACGCAGTGCAGCACGAAATCCACAAGGACCGGTTCGGTGCGTTTGAGGATCATTTCCTGGTCTGAAGAATCCGAATCGCCGTCTTCGAGAATGCGGTCCAGCGGCTCCTGATAGGTAATGATATACTGTTCGTGTACTGCGGTGTGAAGGGCCTGAAGGAAACACATCTGATTTTTTGAGAGCCTCTGCGAGGCTTCGTTCATGCAGGGGGCTTTGGCTGTTTTCCCTTTCGCAGTTTCGGACGCCGGCTCCGGCGCGAAAAACTTCATAATTTTTTTGTAAAACACAGCTACAAGGACCGTTGAGGTCATCGGGATGAGCAGCAGGAACCACAGCCACGACAGGGATTTTTTCTGCACGGGTTCCAGCTCGGGCGCCGGTAGCGGAGCAGGAACCGCCGTTTCGGCGTCTGCCGACGGATGGTAGTCTTCCGGGCAGCTCGATTCGATACACCGGTTATTCTGGTCATAAACTTCACGAAGCGTGGAACCGTCGCACAGGAATACATAGGTGGTTAATCCGTCCTTGGTCATTTTACCTATGGGCTGGCCGTGTTGGGCCACGGATTCTTCGTACTGATCACCTACTGCGGCCTCCGCCACGGGCAGAGCCAGGGCGGTCAGGACGGAACAGAGGATGATGTTTACCTGTGTCTTCGTCATTCCGGATCTCGCGTTATCTAATTTCATACGTATAACCTGGCACCCATATCGTGCGTTGAATTTCGTAAAACCTATTTATACATGAGGTTTGTATAAGCAATATTCGTGTCAAGATTGGCAGAAATTACTAATCGTACGAAATTCAGGGCTATAAGATGACCTAGAGGCCGGCGATGACCACCGCCCGTTTCGGGGCGGGATACCCCTCGATCGTTTTGGACGGGTTTTCCGGGTCGAGGTAGTCGGGGAGCGATTCAAACGTCATCCAGTCCGTGGACCGCTGTTCATCGATTGAGGTTTCGTTCACGTCGACGGTCCGGATATTTTTGAGTCCGCAGCGTTTCATCCAGAGTTCCAGGGTCTGGACGGAGGGAATAAACCAGACGTTGCGCATTTTGGCATAGCGCCCGTGCGGAATGAGCGAGTAGCCCTCCGGCCCGTCGGCCACGAGGGTCTCAATCACCAGTTCCCCGCCGGGTTTCAGAAAGGATTTCAGCTGTTCGATATGTTCCACCGGCGATTTGCGGTGATACAAAACGCCCATGGAAAATACGGTATCGAAAACGCCCGGCGTTTCCGGCACATCCTCGATGCCGAGGGGCAGTACCCAGGCGCGCGGATGGTGCAGAAAATTTTTCATGGCGAAAAACTTGCAGACAAACAAAGCGGACGGATCGACGCCGATGACGAGCTCGGCCCCTTCGCCGGCCATGCGCCAGCAGTGGTAGCCGTTACCGCAACCGACGTCGAGTATCGTGCGGCCTTCCAATGGCTGGATGTGCGGCAGGACCCGTTCCCATTTCCAATCCGACCGCCATTCGGTGTCGATGTGCGTGCCGTGGATGTGGTACGGCCCTTTGCGCCAGGGATGAAACTGTTTCAGCAGCTTTTCCAGGCCTTCAATCGGCGGGCCGTCTGCCCGGACGTCCTCTCTGAGTTCGACGTGCGAGAGCGACGCATCTACAACGGGAAGCGCTGCCAGTGCTTGTTCCCACTGCGGCAGCAGGCCGTGGCGTTCGGGGCGGAGGCCGTGGGCGATCCGTTCCGGCAGTACGTCATTCCACGCCGCCAGATCGGTGTCCTTCAGCTGCTCATACAACTCTGAATAATCAATCTTCATAATGTCCTGGTGGTGAAAATCTATTTAATGGCGAGCATGGACATAAAGTTAAAGCACTGGAACCAGACATCGACCGAGTGGAAGCCGGCGTCGAGCAGGCGATCGCGGTGGGTGGGAATGGTTTCAGGAATCAGGACATTTTCAAGGGCGGTGCGTTTCTGGCTGATTTCCAGGTCGGTGTAGCCGTGCGCACGTTTGAAATCGTGGTGAATATCATACAGCAGCTGATCGAGGTGATTATCCCGGAACACCACTTTTTCAGAAAGGATCAACACGCCGCCGGGCCGCATACCGGCCGAGATTTTTTCCAGCAGTTGGAAGCGGTCGGCCGGCGGAATAAACTGAAGGGTGAAGTTGAGCACCACGACGGAGGCAT
>JBFJYX010000031.1:0-14078 GCA_041622415.1 Pontiella sp. | reverse complement strand
CTGAAAAGCTGGACGAGCTGATGAAGCATACGGATGGCACCATTTCGAATGTCATTCTGCTGGACTGTCCGAACGAAGTGATTGTTGAGCGGCTCTCGGGGCGCAGAACCTGCAAGAAGTGCGGTACGGTCTATCATCTGGCCTACAATCCGCCGCGCACGGAAAACCAGTGTGATGCCGACGGCTGTCAGCTGATCCAGCGGCCGGATGACAAGGCGGAAACGATCCGCAAGCGGTTGGAAGTGTATGTCGAACAGACGGAGCCGCTGATCCACTATTACGAAGCACAGGGCCTGATTACGCGTGTGAATGCTGCGCAGACAATTGAAGAAGTCAGAAACAGCGTTCTGGAAAAATTCGGGGCAGTGAAGTCATGATTATTGTTAAAAAGCCTCAGGAAATCGACAGCATGCGCATCGCCGCCCGCAAAACGGCGACGATCCTGCACAAGGTGGCCGCGAAGGTTGCGCCGGGGGTTACCACCCAGGAGCTGGACGATTATGCCGCCGAGCTCGCCCGCGAGCAGGAAGGGCGCTGCGCTTTTTACGGGTACCATGGATTTTCCGGGCACATCTGCTCTTCAGTGAATGAAGAGGTGGTGCACGGCGTGCCGGGCAAGCGGGTTATCCGCGACGGCGATATTGTGAGTATTGATTTCGGTCTGGTCTACGGCGGTTTCGTCGGCGACACGGCCATTACCGTTCCGGCCGGCGAGATCGACCCGGAATGGCAGCGGCTGCTCGATGTGACGCAGGCCTGCCTGAAAGCCTCTATCGGCAAGGCCGTTGAAGGCAACCGCCTGGGCGACATTTCAAATGCCTGCCAGGTGGTGGCCGAAGAAGCCGGTTTTTCGGTGGTGCGCGATTTTGTCGGGCACGGTATCGGACGGGAAATGCATGAAGACCCGCAGATCCCGAACTACGGCCCTCCGGGCCGCGGCCCGGTCCTGAAAGCCGGTATGACGTTTGCGATTGAGCCGATGATCAATCTGGGGGTTCATCAGACCCAGACCCTGAATGACGGCTGGACGGTCGTGACGAAGGATCGCAAGCCTTCAGCCCATTTTGAGCACACGATTGCGGTCGGTAAAGATGAGGCAGAGATCCTGACGATTCCCGATTTGGATTCGTGATGGATAAAAAAGAGACAATTTTACTTGAGGCGTGTGTGGTCTCCGTGATAGACAAACACGCTTTTGACGCAGAACTAAGTAATGGACATCGTCTGGTCGCCTTTTTGGGGCGTGACGATTTTGACAAAGAGCATCCGCAAGTCGGTGCAACAGTTACGGTTGAGATGTCGCCGTTCGATATGAGCAAAGGGCGACTTGTGATCGACGAGGAGCAATAGAATGAAAGTACGAGCTTCAGTAAAAAGAATGTGTGAACAGTGCAAAGTGATCCGCCGCAAGGGCGTCGTTCGCATTATCTGCACGAACCCGCGCCACAAACAGCGCCAAGGATAAGGAATCAGGAGTTTAATAAATGCCACGTGTACTCGGTATAGACATCCCCGGTAGGAAGAAGCTGGAATATTCGCTTCGTTATATTTACGGCATCGGCCCCACCACCGCAGTGGAAATCTGCGAAAAGGCCAAACTGGACCGCAACATGAAAGCGGACGATATGCAGGATGAAGACATCCAGCGTCTCGTTGCCGTGCTTCAGAGCGACTACCGTATTGAAGGTGACCTGCGCCGTGAAATTTCGGCCAACATCCGTCGCCTGATTTCAATCGGTTCCTATCGCGGTCGCCGTCACCGTGCCGGTCTTCCGGTACGCGGTCAGCGTACGAAAACAAATGCACGAACTCGCAAGGGCGCGAAGCGCACCGTTGGTGTTGTTCGTGGTAAGGAAGCCCGTTCGGCCGCTAAAGCTGCTAAATAAGGCGGCGTAAAGAAGGATTATTCCCATGGCAGAAGAAAAAATTGAAGAAGTAAAAGAAGTAGCAGCCGCGGCTCCCGCAGCTGAACAAAAAGCCGCCGCGCCGGCCGAGGAACAGGTCGAGGAAAAGAAATCCCGTCTGCCTACCGCCGCAGAGCTGCTGGCTGATGATGTGGTTGAGCCGATCAAGCGTAAAAAAGGCTCCAAGAATGTTCCGGTCGGAATCGTTTTTGTGAAGACCACGTTCAACAACACCATCGTTTCCATCACGGATATGCGCGGCAACGTGATTTCCTGGTCCAGCGCCGGTCGCTGTAACTTTAAGGGATCCCGTAAGTCCACGGCTTTCGCGGCCACCACGGTTGCGCAGGATGCGGCCCGTACGGCCATCAGCCACGGCATGTCCGAAGTTGAAGTGCGTGTTCAGGGTCCGGGTGCCGGACGCGAATCCGCTGTACGTGCGATCCAGTCTGCCGGCCTGTCCGTAACGTCGATCAAAGACTGCACGGCTATTCCGCATAACGGATGCCGTCCGCCTAAGCGCCGTCGCGTTTAAGCTGGTTTGTTTTCGCAATGCTTCCGGTTTTTTGACGGAAGCATTGTTTTTGTACTGCGCTGAACATATCTAACACCATATGAGCCGGTTAACGCCCGGCCCTGGGAGAACAACATTATGCCTACTAGACTCGGTCGATTCGAAATGCCGAAACAGGTTGTCAAAGACGACGCTGTTTCTACGGAAAACTATGGTAAATTCTACGCTGAACCGTTTGAAGGCGGTTATGGCCGTACCATGGGTAACTCGCTGCGCCGCGTGCTGCTTTCCTCGCTGGAAGGTGCTGCGGTTTCCTCCATCAAAATCAAGGGTGCCCCGCACGAATTCTGCAGCCTTGAAGGTGTGACGGAAGACGTTACCGACATCATTCTCAACATTAAGCAGCTGCTCTTCAAGAGCTACTCCCGCGACACGCAGGTGGTGAAGGTTAAAGTGGAAGGTCCGGGCGAAGTTACGGCCGGCGACATCCAGACTCCGGATACCATCGAAGTGCTGAACCCCGATTTCGTCATCTGCACCCTGCAGGAAGGCGGCGTGTTTGAAGCCGATATGGAAGTTCGCATCGGACGCGGCTACTGCCCGGCCGAGCTGAACAAAAAAGAGAACCAGGAAATCGGCGTGATTCCGATCGACTGCCTGTTCTCGCCGGTTCGCCGCGTGAAATACGAAACCGAAAACACCCGTGTGGGCCGCCGCACCGACTATGACAAACTCGTCATCGAAATCTGGACCGACGGCCGGGTTTCCCCGGATGACGCGCTGACCATGTCGGCCGCGATCCTCCGCCACCACCTTGACGTTTTCGTCTCCTACGACAAAGACCTGATCGAGTTCGAAGAGAGCGAAAAACAGATCGACATGGAAAAAGAAGAGCTCCGCAAGAAGCTCAACATCAGTGTCAACGAAATCGAACTCAGCGTCCGCGCCGCCAACTGCCTGAACAACGCCAACATCACCACTGTCGGCGAGCTCGCGCAGAAGACCGAAGCCGAAATGCTGAAGTACCGTAACTTCGGTAAGAAATCGCTGAACGAAATCAAAGCGAAGATTCAGGAAATGGGTCTTTCGCTGGGTATGACCTTCGACGCAGACCTGCTCAAGGGTGTGTTCTCTGAAGACTAATTTGTAAACTATCCAGAGGTTGGAACAATGAGACATCGTAAAAAAACTGTAAAACTGGGACGCACCAGCGCGCATCGTAACGAGCTGCTGGCGAACCTGGTCTGCGCGCTGATCGATAACAAGCGCATCAAGACCACCGCTCCGAAAGCCAAAGCTGCCCGCAGCCTGGCTGAAAAAATGGTAACCCTCGGCAAGAAGGGCACGCTCGCGGCTCGCCGTCAGGCGATCGCAACGCTGAAGAACGAAAAGTCCGTTAAGGAACTGTTCGAAGCTGTTGCCCCGACTTTCGAAAGCCGTAACGGCGGTTACACCCGCATCATCAAACTCGGCCGTCGTATTTCCGACAGCTCGGAAATGGTGATCCTCGAATGGGTGGACGCTGTGGCTTCAGCGGCTCCGGCTGTAGAAGAGGCACCTGTTGCCGAAGAAACCGCCGCCGCTGAATAAATTCAGCCCGGCTGTTTGCTGCAAAAACCCCGTCGCCGGCAAGGCTGCGGGGTTTTTTGTTTTCCGCGGCCGCACAAGTATGAGTATTGCGCTCCCGTAAGACATATTTTTTCGCGTTTTGAGACAAAGTTCCAATGATTGGAAATTTCCAATGGTTGAAAATACAGAATAGAATCGAAAGCGGTAAAAATAGATTGCCAGAAAAAACCGAAGTGATAGGTTTTCCGGATAATTTTGCAAATTGGGGACGCATTAACTAAACCACACAGGGATAAAAACAATGGCCAGAAGTGCATTTATTCAGCAAATCATTGATGCTGCGAAGGTTAAAAGTAAGAACATTGTATTGCCGGAAGGCAGCGATGAACGGGTTTGTGAAGCTGCAAAAATCATCACCGAAGAGGGGATTGCCAAGGTCATCCTGCTCGGCAACGATCAGGAAATTGCGGCGACATTTTCTTCCAAAGGCTGGAGCCTCGACGGCATTCAGGTGATCAATCCGGAGACGTCCGACAAACTGCAGGAGTATGCGGACACCTTCTATGAAATGCGCAAGGCCAAAGGGATTACCCCCGAGAAGGCTCTGGCAACCGTGAAACAGGTGACCTATTTCGGAACGATGATCATGCAGTCCGGCGATGCCGACGGCATGGTTTCCGGCGCGGCGCATTCCACAGCGGATACGGTTCGCCCGGCACTGCAGGTGATCAAGTCCGCCAAACGCGGCGGTACGGTTTCGAGTTTCTTCCTCGAGTGTGTTAACGGAACACCGTACGTCTTTTCCGACTGCGGCCTGGTGGAAGATCCCGATGCGGACCAGCTCTCCCAGATTGCGGTACAGAGTGCCAATTCCGCCATTCAGTTCGACATTCCGCCGATGACGGCCATGCTGTCCTATTCCACCTATGGCTCCGCTTCAAGCCCGCTGGTTGAAAAAGTGCAGGAAGCCACCAAGCTGGCCAAACAGCGTGTGCTTGATGAATGCCCCGATAAAGGCATTGTGGTTGACGGCGAGCTTCAGCTCGACGCGGCCATTGTTCCCGCGGTTGCCGCGAAAAAAGCACCGGAGAGCCCGCTCAAGGGCGAAGCCCGTGTACTGATTTTCCCCGACCTGAACGCCGGCAATATTTCCTATAAAATTGTTGAGCGCATGGCCGGTGCCGAGGCCTTCGGTCCGCTGCTGCAGGGACTGAACAAGCCGGTGAACGATCTCTCCCGCGGATGTTCCGTGGAGGACATTGTCGGCGTCGCCGCCATCACCGTTTTACAGGCGGACGGTTAACGCCTCCCAAGTCGAAGGTCGGAATGTTGAAGGTCAACACTCCGGCCTTCTGCTTTAAGAACCCCGACTTTTTTTGACTATAGACCCATTAGGAAACCCACATGAAAATTCTCGTACTCAACTCCGGATCCTCTTCCATTAAATTTAAACTCTACGACGCCAACGATGCGGACGGTCAGTTCCATGCGCTGTGCGAAGGCCAGGCCGACCGTATCGGTATTGACGGTTCCACGCTGGCTTATGCCCGCGGCGACGAGCCGAAAGAAAAACAGTTTATCGATCTCGCCGACCACAAGGTGGCGATCGACGCCATCCTCAAACAGCTGACCGATGCTGAAAACGGCGTACTCGGCAGCCTGGAAGAGCTCGGCGGCGTAGGCCACCGCGTCGTCCACGGCGGTGAAGATTTCACTGCTTCCGCACTGATTGACCGCGAAGTGGTTAAAGCCATTGAGCGCAACTCAATGCTGGCGCCGCTGCACAACCCGCCGAACCTGATGGGTATCAAGGCGATGTCTTCGCTTCTTCCGAAAATGCCGCAGGTGGCGGTATTCGACACGGCGGTTCATCAGACCATGCCGAAAAAGGCCTACCTGTATGCGCTGCCGCGTGCGCAGTATAAGGAATATAAAATCCGTAAATACGGATTCCACGGAACGTCCCATGGCTATGTGGCGCAAAAAGCCGCTGAAGAGCTCGGCAAGCCGCTCGAAGACCTGAAGATCATCACCTGCCATCTGGGCAACGGCGGATCGCTGGCGGCGTTTAAAGACGGCAAATCCGTGGATACCTCGATGGGCTTCACGCCGCTCGACGGCATTATCATGGGTACCCGTTCCGGTACGCTGGATCCGTATGTGCCGCTGCACATCATGGAATCGCAGGAGCTCAAGCCGTCTCAGGTCAGCACGATGATGAACAAGCAGGGCGGCCTGCTCGCGATCTCCGGCAAGAGCGACATGCGCGATAATGTGCAGGGCGCCGAAGAGGGCGACGCGGACTGCAAGCTGGCCATTGAAATGTTCTGCTACAGCATCCAGAAATATATCGGTTCGTATATCGCGGCCCTGAACGGCGTGGACTGCATTGTCTTTACCGCCGGCGTCGGTGAAAACAACGCCATGCTGCGCGAAACGATTCTGGAAAACTTCACCTTCCTCGGTCTCGAAGTGGATCAGGCAAAGAACAATGCCAACGAAACCCTGCTGACCACGGAAAATTCCAAAGTCACGGCGCTTAAGATTCACACCAACGAAGAGCTGGTCATCGCGCTCGACACGCACAACCTCATCAAATAACGAATATCGAATGACGGGCAGGGGATTCTGCAGGATGTCGTGGATTTACTTCGACATTCAGTTTTCCCTGTTCGATATTCAATATTCTTATGAACGAGACGATTAAAAAGACCTCTGCGTATGTCTGGTTCGATGCCGAGTTTACCTCGCTCGATCTTGATCATGCGCGCCTGTTGCAGGTGGCGGTAATCATTACCGACGCCGAACTCAACCGCCTTCATCCGGAAACGGCCGACCTGAACCTCTGCATCAAACTTGAAGAGGGCGAGGCGGTCAGTGAGTGGGTGGAAGAACACCTCGCCGAGCTGGTGGCGCAGTGCCGTTCCGACCAGGCCGTGAGTGTTGAGGAGGCCGACCGGCAGATTGCGGCCATGCTGGATGCATATGCCGGCACCCCGATGGACTCCATTTCGGACCGCCCCGTCCTGGCCGGCAACAGCGTGCACAACGACTGGGCACTGATGCGCCGTCTGCTTCCCATGTTTGGAAAACGCCTGCATTACCGCCTGCTGGACGTCTCCACCATTAAGATCCAGTGGATGGACCTGAAGGGCGAGGCGCCGTTTGATAAGGACAGCGTGGAGCTGCTCAATACCTATTTTCCGGCGGCCGGGATTGATGCCGCCAATGCGCACGATGCGCTGTTTGATATCAAGGCTTCCATCGCCGAGCTGGCCTATTATCGCCGGCATCTTATGGCTTGATGCTGCGCCCTCCGCTGCCGGTTTCCAATGATTGGAAACGGCGGCTTTTTCGTTTTATTCCGACTCCGCAGTTCAGCACCGAAGGATCCGCATCTTGGTGCCGGCATCACGTGGTGCAGGGTTGCGGACCTTGGAACGCCTGAATAAACGCGTCGAGGTGTTCATTAGCGGTTCCTTTAGTTGATTTGGAGGGGGCGCTTCTCTATATTCCGGCAATGGCAAAAGCAAAAACAGATGAGCCGGTCCGTTCGGTCTGGCGGGAAATTTCCGGGGTATTGATTGCGCTGGTCGGTTTGATGATTCTTCTGGGAATTCTGACCTATAAACCGAGCCAGATTTCTGTGTTCACCAACAATCCGGACTGGGACAGCAACCTGATCGGTATTTTCGGCGCAAAAACCGCGTATGTTGCGTTTATGTATTTCGGCGTGGCGGGGCTTTTTATCCCGTTCGGCATAATCTGGGTCGGTATTTCGACGCTTTTGTGGTCGTCGCGCAAAATCTACCCGAAACTGCTCTGGTTTATCCTGGCGCTCTTCTGCCTGGCCGGGCTGGTCGATATGAACGAGCAGTTCTGGATGAGCTGGGTCGAGGCGAAAAATGTGGGCACGCCCGGCGGCCTGTTCGGCGAGGTGCTGGCCCAGCGGTCGCTCGGCTACTGGATCGGCCACGTCGGTTCGGCGATCGTCTTCTTTGTGCTCTTCTTCATTGCCCTGGTGCGCATGTTCAATATCCAGCTGGTGGATTCCTTCAAGTGGATCTGGGAAAAGCTTAAATCCATTCAGATTAAAAAGCCGTCCGAAGAGGAAGTCTTCGAGAAGAAGCGCGAAAAGGTCGAGGCGGAAGCGGCGGCGAAGCCGAAGAAAAAACGGCCCGTGCGTAAACCGAAGCCGAAACCGCAACCGGAGCCGGAGCCGGAACCCGTCGTGGCGAAGAAGATCGAGCCCGATGTGGATATCAAGGCGCTGGTTGAAGAACAGCAGAAAATTTCCAGAAAAACGTCCGCGGAATCCAAGCCGGTCGTCGCCAGGCCGAAAGCGAAGGCGAAGCCCGAAAAAGAAGAGACCGCGGAAGAGCGCGCGTTCACCGGCACGCTCGATACCGATTCGCGCGACTATAAACTGCCGCCGTTGAGCCTGCTCGATCCTCCGGTACCGCAGGCCAAGGGTATGTCGGCCGACGAAGTGGCCGATACCGCCCAGGTGCTGCAGAGTACGCTGGAGGAATTCGGCGTCGAAGCCAAGGTGACCGGCGTCCAGCAGGGCCCGGTGGTGACCTGCTATGAAATTCTTCCTGCGCCGGGCGTGCGCGTGGAACGCATTAAAGCGCTGTCGGACAATATTGCGCTGAAGATGCACGCGGAGAGTATCCGTATTCAGGCCCCGATTCCCGGCAAAGGCGTCTGTGGCGTTGAAGTGCCGAATACCGCGCGCGCCTCGGTCTTTTTCCGCGACATGATTGCCAGCCGGGAATTCCAGAGCGGTAAAAGCGCCCTCCCGCTGGTGCTGGGCAAAGATGTCAGCGGCGAGACCATGGTTTATGACCTCGCCAAAATGCCGCACCTGCTGATTGCCGGTGCGACGGGGGCCGGTAAATCGGTCTGCATGAACTCGATTCTGACCGGCCTGCTGATGAAGCATTCACCGGATGACCTGCGGCTGATTCTGGTGGACCCGAAAACCGTGGAATTCCATCAGTACAACAATCTGCCGCACCTCGTGGTGCCGGTCATCACGAACGCCAAGAAAGTGGCGCTCGGCCTGAAGTGGGCGATTGACGAGATGGAACGCCGCTTCAAATGGTTCCGCCAGGCCGGGGTCCGCGACCTGCCGGGCTTTAATGCCCGCGCCGTGGCCAAGCAGGAGGAGCTGTTCGGCGAGGAAGTGATTACCGATCCCGAAAAGAAAAAAGCCGATCTGCCCGATAAGCTGCCCTACATCGTCATTGTCATCGACGAGCTGGCCGACCTGATGGCCGTGGCGCAGGCGGAGATCGAGGCGGGGATTGCGCGCCTGGCCGCCAAATCGCGTGCCGCCGGCATTCACATGATTCTCGCGACGCAGCGGCCGGATGTGAAGGTGATCACCGGTACGATCAAAGCCAACTTCCCGGTGCGTATCGCCTTCAAGGTTTCGCAGAAGGTGGACAGCCGCACGATTCTCGACCGCATGGGCGCGGATTCGCTGCTCGGCAAGGGCGATATGCTGGTGCTGCCGCCGGGCTCGGATAAGCTGATCCGCTCGCAGGGCGCATTTACCAGCGATCCGGAAATTGATAATGTCACCAACTTCTGGAAGGAGCAGAGCCAACCGGAATTTATTACCGAGATTCATGAGAAGATCGAAAAGCCGACGACCGACCTGCCGGAGATGGATGACGGGGGCGATGATGAAATTATCGAGCAGGCGCTCGAGGTCATCCGCCAGACCAAGCGCGCTTCGACCTCATCGCTGCAGCGTCGCCTGCGCATTGGCTACACCCGCGCGGCGCGCGTGATGGACCAGCTCGAGGAGCGCGGCATTATCGGCCCGCCGGACGGGGCCGGGCCGCGGGAAATATTGATCGATCTAGACGGGGAGATTCCCCAAAACACAGGAGCAAGCGAGAACGATGGAACAGGCCAGTCTTAATATCGGAACAATCGGCCAGCGGCTGGAAGCTGCCCGGCAGGCGAAAGGGGTCAGCGTGTCTGAAGCCGGACAGGCCACCAAGATTCTCTCCAAGTTTATCGAAGCCATGGAGCACGACGATTTCGGCGCGCTGTCGGCCCCGGTTTATGCCAAGAGCTTTATCCGCATGTATGCCCAGTATCTCGGGCTGGAGGCGCAGCCGCTCGTGGAGGAGTACATCACCCAGCATGCCCCGAAGTCCAAGCTGCAGCTGACCGACGAGGTTCGGCAGAACCTGGCCAAAGCGGATGCCGTGCCGGTCGATGCTTCGACGGCGGCCGAAACGCCGGCCGCCCCGAAAAGCAGTGGTGGCAAGGCGGTCTTCGGCGAGGTGAACCAGACCATTACCAATCTGGCGGGGAGCGGAATTCCGTTCAAGCTGATCGGATCAATTCTGCTGGCCGTGGTCCTGATCGGCATCATCGTTTTGTCGGTCACCCAGTGCGCAGAGGATGAGACCACGGAACCGACGGCCGCCGGCGGCGCGGCATCGGTGGAATATGATGTGATCATGGACGGTGTGCCGGATGCCTATCTGGCGCGGCCGGGCGTCGTGGAAGTGGATACTAAATAAATTCCAGAGATTGGAAACCGAGGACGCATGAAACAACTTCCGAATCACCTGACCATGAGCCGTTTCTGGATGACGGCGATCATGATGATCTGCCTGAGCATTCACTTTGAAAGCCCGGCCAACCAGACGATTGCCTACATCGCCGCGCTGGGCATTTTTGTTCTCGCGAGCATCACGGATGCGCTGGACGGCTATTTGGCCCGTAACTTTTTCGGGGTCACGTCCTTCGGCAAACTGATGGATCCGCTGGCCGACAAGGTGCTGGTTTCGGCGGCGTTCATCGGGTTTGTGGAACAGGGCAGTATCGCCGCCTGGATGGTGGTCCTGATTATCGCGCGCGAATTTATGGTCACGGGCATGCGCCTGCTGATGATTGAAAAGGGCATCGTCATGCCGGCCGGGCCGTGGGGCAAAATCAAGACGACGGTGCAGATGCTGGCCATCTGCCTCTATTTCTTCGGCCTGATCTGGGAATCGTCCTGGCTTCCGATGCCGGGAACGTCCTATGCCTGGTGGCTCGGACTGGGGGCCGCTCTGCTGACGGCCTGGTCCGGCGTCGTCTATTTCTGGCAGCAGCGTCACATCATCTGGGAAAAAGAAGACAAGGGTTGATCGGCCATGGGACGTGAAAATATTGAAACCTGGCGCGTGCAGAAATGCGCCAAAAACTGCTCAAAATGCGCCCGCGATTTTGAGGACAAAGAGCGTCTCTTTTCCAAACTGATTTTTGATGAGGGCCAGTATGTCCGGCAGGACATCTGCAAAGCGTGCTGGGATAAAAAGGACCCGGGGCTGAGCTCCTGGACCACCACCTTTATCGTTCCGCCGCCTCCGGAAGAGGAGGCCGTGAAAAAAGAGAATGCCGAGTCCCTGCTGCGCCGCCTGATGGCCAAGGAAAACGAAGAGGACCTGGCCGCCATCTTTATCCTGACCGTCATGCTGGAGCGTAAAAAGATTCTGGTCGAGCGCGATGTCCGCAAGGGCGAAGACGGCCGGCGCCTGCGCATCTATGAGCACAAAAAGACCAACGAAAGTTTTATGGTCATCGATCCGGAGCTGAAGCTCGACGAGCTGGAAAGCGTCCAGGAACAGGTGGTGGGCCTGCTCAGCGGCCAGATACCGGACGACGACGAAGTCATCCCGCTCAAAAACCGCCGGGCCCGCCCGTCGCGCCGTCCCAAGCTCTGGAAACGCTGGCGCTATTCCACGCGCTGGTGCGCGTGATAGGTTCCGCGAACGGCTACGCCTTCTTCACAAATTCCGACTTCAGTTTCATGGCGCCGAAACCGGCGATTTTGCAGTCGATGTTGTGATCGCCTTCGACCAGGCGGATGCTTTTAACCTTGGTGCCGACCTTGAGCGGCTGGGATGCCCCTTTGACCTTCAGGTCTTTGATCACGGTGACGGCGTCGCCGTCCTGCAGCACATTGCCGACCGCATCTTTCACAACGGGCTCTTCATCTGCATCGGCCGGTGCGGCATCGCCGCTCCACTCATGGCCGCAGTCGGGGCAGTTCAGCAGGTCCTGCACTTCGTAGGCATATTCGGATCCGCATTCGGGACAGTTGGGTAATTGGCTCATTGGTTTTCTTTCTGTGGGGAATCGTAGACGAAGCATCCTGCTTCGTTATGTCTGTTCGGTTTTCCTCGGAGCGCAACGGAGCAGGATGCTCCGTCTACAATCAGGCACTCGAGCCCATGGTATAACCGCTGAGGTCGAGGGTGACAAAGCGGTAGCCGGTCTTTTTGACAGCATCCACAATTTCGATGCGCTCATCCATCAGCTTGTCAAATTCAGCCGGGTCGATTTCGATGCGGCAGAGCTCGTCGTGATGGCGAATGCGGTATTGCTTATAGCCCCGCGCGCGCAGAATGGCTTCCGCCTTTTCGACCTGGGTCATGGCTTCGAGTTCAATGCGGGTACCGGTGGGAAAACGAGAGCCCAGGCAGGCGAAGGAGGCTTTCCCAGCCGTTGGAAGTCCGCGCCGTTCGCTGAGGATGCGAATCTCTTTTTTATAGAGCCCGGCATTCTGGAGCGGCGCCACTACGCAGTGGTTGGCCGCCGCCTGTGTGCCGGGACGGACATCGCCTTTGTCATCTTCGATTGCGCCGTGGGCCAGGACGATATCCCCGAATTCGGAGAGGATCGTTTCCATTTTGGTGAAGAGTTCATTCTTGCAGTGGAAACAGCGGTCGCCCTTGTTTTCGAGGTAGTCATCCTGCAGGTGTTCTTCGGTTTGAATGATGCGCAGGTTCCAGCCGCGGTCGGTGGCCATCTGAATGGCTTCCTGCAGTTCCTCGCGGGGGATGGACGGCGAATCTGCAATGACCATCATGGCATTCCGGCCGAGCGCTTCGTGCGCCACATCGGCTAAATAGGTGGAGTCCACGCCGCCGGAATAGGCGACGGCAATGGAGCCGTAGGCTTTCAGTTCATCGAGCAGTGCCTGCTCTTTTGCGTCGATCGAATTCATATTCGCACTGTAGCAGTTCGGGTCGGGAAGGCGACCTCAAACATCCGGGTTTACAGGTCGAGGCCGCCCTTGCGGTTGAGCAGGAGCATGATGAAGAAGGGGCCGCCGAGCAGGGCGGTGAGTACGCCGACGGGAAGTTCCGCGCCGGAGGTGAATCCCGAGAGCACGCGCGTGAGCGTATCGCAGAGCGTCAGGAACAGGCCGCCGAACAGGAAGGTGGCCGGCATCAGGAACCGGTGGTCCGCCCCGAAGATGAGCCGGCAGATGTGCGGGGCCATCATGCCGATAAAGCCGATGGGCCCGCAGAGCGCCACAACGCCGCCGACCATCAGCGATGCCGCGAGAAAGATGAGTTTTTTCACCCGGCCGGTATTGACGCCGCGGCTGATGGCCATGTCCTCGCCGATCATAAACAGGTTGAGCTCGCGGCTGAGCATCGAGAGGATCAGGCCGCCGCTGATGAGAAACGGGAGGAGGTTCCAAAGCCTGGAAAAGTCGGCGGTGGAAAGGGTGCCCATCATCCAGTGCACCAGGTGAAAGGATTGGGTCAGTCCGCTGAGATACTGAATGAACAGGATGAGGCTGGAAAAGAAAAAGCTGATGGCGATGCCGGACAGCAGCAGGGTGGGTGTGGAAAAGCCGCCTTTGAGCTGGGTGAGTCCGTAGACCAGCAGGATGGACAGGAGCGCGCCGATGAAGGCGGCAATCGAAGTGCCGGAGAGGCCCAGCACGGAGAGGACGATGCCGAAGCGGATAAAGAGCGCGGCCCCGAGCGCGGCCCCGCTGGAAACGCCGAGCGTGAAGGGGGTGGCCAGCGGATTGCGGAACAGCGCCTGAAAGGCCATGCCGCTGAGCGCGAGCATCGACCCGGCGGCGAATGCACACAGGACGCGCGGCAGGCGGATGCCGGTCAAAATTTCCCGTTCCTGCCCCGTGGCATTCAGCGGAATAAATTCCATGCCGAGCAGCGGGGCGAGGGCCAGTACGGCGACCGTGGCGATGAGCAGCAGGATCAGTTTGACCGGGGTGTTCATGCTTCCGGACCTCCGGTGATGATGAGGGGGAGGGG
>JBFJYX010000030.1:0-14260 GCA_041622415.1 Pontiella sp. | reverse complement strand
TCGGCCATGGTGCGCTGGCTGAACGAGCGCTCGCCCCGATTCTACCGAAACACGATGACTTTCCTTATACGGTCCGGCTGGTTTCGGACATTTTAGAATCCAACGGTTCGAGTTCCATGGCGTCGGTTTGCGGAGGAACGCTAGCGCTGATGGATGCGGGTGTTCCGCTGAAAGCTCCGGTTGCCGGTATTTCGGTCGGTCTGTTCACAGACGGCCAGGCCAAATCCGTTGAAGTGATCGACATCCTCGGTGTTGAAGACCACTGCGGCGACATGGACTTTAAAGTGGTCGGTACCCGTAAGGGCATCACCGGTTTCCAGGTTGACCTGAAAGTACACGGTATGAACTGGGATCAGGTTGAAGAAGCGTTCGAAATCGCCCGTAAAGGCCGTTGCGACATTCTCGACCAGATGGAAGCCGTAATTGCATCTCCGCGTGAAGAGCTGGCCGCTACGGCGCCGCGTATCACCACGGTTAAGATTGATCCTGAAAAGATCGGTGCCCTCATCGGCCCGGGCGGTAAACATATCCGCGCAATCACCGACAGCACCGGCGCCCAGATCGACATTCAGGAAGACGGCACCGTTAACATCTTCGCCGTCGATGCCGACGCCATGGAAGCCGCGATACGCGAAGTGAATGCCCTGACGGCCGAAATCGAAATCGGCCGCATCTACGACGGTAAAGTTATTGCCGTTAAGGACTTCGGTGCATTCGTTGAGTGTCTGCCGGGCAAAGAAGGCCTCGTGCACATTTCTGAAATGGCCAACGAGCGTATCGATTCTGTCGATTCGATCTGCAAGCCGGGCGATGCGATGCGCATTAAGTGTATCGACATCGACAATCAGGGCCGTGTACGTCTCAGCCGCAAAGCCGCGCTGAACGAAGAAGCTGCTGAATAAGTTTCCAAACACTGGAAATGAAAAAAGGCGTCCTGCGGGGCGCCTTTTTTTTGCTCTTCGTTGCCGTGCTCGCGTGCGGCATCATGAAAGGGGCTGTTGCCTGGAGACGGTAATGGATTAACCGTTAATGAACATGAATGAACGTGAATCGTTCGGGGCTCAAAATCGTAAGGGGATTTTTCTATTAACGTTCATGGACGTTTATTCACGGTTCCGTTTTTCCGCGCTGCGGCTGGGTGACCGCTTTGACGAAGCGGGCTTTAAACTGCCCGATCGAATATTCCTGGAGGATGTGATCCTGAAGGGTTTCGATTTGCTGCTGCCAGGTGTTGCGCAGTTCGAAAAAGGTGGCGGCCAGTGAGGCGGCATCCCCGGGGAGGAAGGTCCAGTGCTGCGGCAGCAGGTCTTTCATACCGTCGCGGCGGCTTCCCATGACCGGAATACCGCGGGCCAGTGCCTCGAGCATCACCAGCGGAACGCCTTCGAAGCGGGAGGGGATGATGACCATATCGAGCAGTTCGTAGATTTCCTCCATATTATCCTGCCAGGGCAGATGTACGATCCGGTCGTTGCCTTTGATCTGTTTTATAAGCTTTGGTTCATCGGGGCCGCTGCCGACGATGAGGACGCGGCTTTGGGCAAACATGGCGGGATGGTTCTGAAAGGCCTCAACAAAGAAGTCCTGCTGCTTATGGTTGAATTCGATCCGCCCGATGAGACCGATCGTGAATTTATCGTCGTGCCGGGTGAGTTTGGGAATCGGCGGGGCGGGGATCCCGTTCGGCACCACCGCAACGGGCTTTTTGCATCCGCGCTCCTGCATGATCATTTTCATGCTGTCCGCTATCGTGATGAACCGGTCGGGTTTGTTGAAATAGGGTCTGTTTTTCGCGTCGCGGACCGCGCCGAGTTTGGCGCCCATCAGCGCCAGGGGGTGGGGGATGGCGAGATAGCTCACGCACTCGATTCCGGCTTTTCGGGCGGCGAGCACCCCGGCGGTGGACTGGGCGATATCGCCCTGAATGACGAGCGCCAGATCGGGTTCCAATGATTGGAAAAGCCGGGGGTCGGCTTCCAGCGTCCGAAGCCCGGCCAGGGGTTCGAGGGCCTGGATGAGCTTCCGGTTGTCCGGATTGTACATCAGCGTGACGTCCAGCCCCGGCGTTTCGACGAGCGCCTCGATGCCGCGGCAGGCCATAATCTGGTGTCCGCCGAAATCGGGGTTGTCGTCGTAAACGAGAATTTTCATCGGAACATCAAAGGCCGGGAATGTTCCCCATGCCCATCGGAGTGACGGTTGGCGGAACGATCTTCTTGAATTCCGCCGTATTGCGGACGGCATCGAAGCGTTTGTCTTTGCGGAGCACGGCACGGGCGGATTCGCCGCCGACCTCGACGGCTTTGCGGAGGGAGCCCCACATTTCACCGCGTTTGTTCAGCGCGAGTTCCAGTCCGGCCAGATTGATCCAGCCCTGGATGTTTTGCGGTTCGGCGGCGGTGAATTTTTTGAGGGCGAGCTCCACAATATCGAGTTTGCGTTTCTGCGCCATAAACTGGGCAATGGCCATCATGCCCTCCGGCGGCAGCTGCCCGGCCTTCAGGAGGTTGCGGGCGAAGGCTTCCGCGGCGCGGTCGTTGCCGATGGCGTAGTAGATCTGAATCAGCTCCATCGATTCCTGGAAGTTCATTTTGCCGTTTCTGACTTTCTGCTCAATTTCCGCGCGGCGGGCGGACATGGCTTTGAGCTGGGTCAGTTTATGGCGGAAGGCTTCCGCTTTTTCATTTTTCGGGTCCTTTTCGAGGAAGACATCAAAGAGCTCGATGGCTTCGTCGAAGCGGCCCTGCTTGGAGATCAGGTCGGCGAGGCGGAAGTTGGCCTCCGGGCTGAGATCGTAGAGCTGAACAGCCTGCCGGAAGGCGGCTTCAGACTCTTTGGGTTTTCCGCGCGCGGCGTAGAGGCCGGCAATGGCGCTGCGCAGTTTGGAGAACGATTTGCGGGCCACGATGTCGCGCGTGAACTTTTCATCGTTGATCAGGCGGTCGACATACCAGTTCCAGAAGTCGGTGTCGTCTTTAATGATCTCCGGGGTGAGCGGCGTAGGCTTGTTGTTGATCTGCATGATCAGCCCGTGCGGCGTCAGGTAGGGATACATCCAGGGCAGGACATAGCTTTCCTCCACGTAGAAGGTGCGCTGCGGCGGGAGGCCGGTTTCGGGATCGATGACCGGGTCGTTGTACACGACCGCGGCGCCGACGGGGCGGGTTTTCTCGTCGGTTTTGGTTTCGGTGATGTACTGGTTGTGGTCGAAGATCATTTTGCTGAGGAAGCCGTTGATCTGCATGACCCCGGCGACGCCCTGTACCTGAACCTTGCCGCCTTCGGTGATCACATCCGCGCCGGCATTGAGGCTGCCGTCGTTGATGCCCTGCACATACATCTGGAAGGCCCGGTTGGAATCGAGCGGGGAGGGAATCCAGATCTGGTCGCCATAGAGGTCGCGCATGACGTTCATGTAGGTGTTGTCGGCCAGGGCGTTCTGGGTGATGAGGTAGACGTCCGGCCGGACTTTGGCGGAATAGATCATGTAGGTGGGCACAAAGCGGCCGGGATCGGTGCCGCCGAAGAAGACGGCATTGGGGCCCATCGGCCGGGGATAGTTTTTGTTCGGGTAGGCGGCCCACTGCTGTTTGAATTCCTCGGTGTCTTCGCCGTACCAGTATTTCATGTCGTCTTTAATGCCTTCGACGCCGCGGAGCTGCCAGTTGCCGAACTGCCAGCCGAAGTCGTGGCCGTTCTGTTCGGCCCCGCCGACGACCTTGAGCTGGAGCTTGTTGTAGTAGTTTTTGTAGACGAGCGAGAAGGGGAGCAGCAATACGGCGGCGACGCCGACGATCTTGGTGATTTGGTTGTTGCGGGCGAGGGTTTCGAAAAAGGCCATGAGGAACAGGATGCCGTAGCCCAGCCAGATCACGTAGATGGCGTGCGACTGAATGTACTGCACGCGGCCGATGAAGAGGCTCTGGATGTCGGTTTTGGGGTTCTGCAGGATCATGAAGACCAGACCGACGGAGAGGAAGGCAATGAACGTGATGATAATCCAGGCCCCGCCGGCATTGGCGGCCGGGGCTTTTCCGGACATTGGATCTTCGCCGTTCTCGTTTTCGCCTTCGGTTCCTTTCCAGGTCAGCAGGATCAGGAAGAAGAAGAAGTTCGGGCCGGGCACGAGCGAAATGGCGGAAAACCAGGGGCTCAGGCCGATGTCGCGCAGGCGCTTGATGGTGGGGATCAGCAGGATGGCCACCGTGATCAGGTACATCACTTTGACGAGGCCCAGGTCGTTGGGCAGCACCAGAATGAGCAGGAGGTTGATGACGACGCTCCAGGAGATGGTCCAGAAGAAATATTCGAACCGGCCGATGCGGCCTTTGAAGAGGAAGCGGGTTTCGGCGGGCTGGCGGATGATGGAGTAGAACATCAGCGGCAGCAGGCCGATGAGGGCGATCGGGCCGTAGAACTGGGAGCGCAGATCGCTGAGGTAGGTTTCCACCTGCTCAAGGAAGCGCGGGGTGAAGACGTGGGCCAGCTTAACGCGTTCGTACTGCCCGCGGGTGATGGCGTGCATGAAGCCCTGCCAGGTGCGCGGATAGCCCCAGTTGATCGGCGGGTTCTGGTCGGACGAAAAGGCCATGTAGAAATAGAATCCGAGGCCGATGAACATGACGAGGAAGGTCGGGCCGACGATGCGGCCGTTCGGCAGGGTGAACGTGGCAATGAGCGGTATGGCCAGCGCGTAGATGGTCCAGATCCAGAAGCCCGCTTTTTCCGGCCCGGCCACCCACATATAGTCGGCCATTTCGGGATTGCCGGCGGCCCATTTATTGAAGCCGACGAGCAGGATGTAGAATACCCCGGTGATGATGAAATCACGGACGAGGAATTTTTCGCGGATGCACAGCATCAGGGCGGCGCTGCCGACGACGCCGAGAATCTGCAGGAAGAGATTGCCGAAATAGACGCCGACGAGGGTCAGCGGCAGGGCGATGAAGAGCATGCCCAGGGTGAACGGAAGGTATTTGTATTTGAAAATATCGAGCTCGTTGAACAGGACCGCCGCCGCAATGGCCAGCCCCATGAACATGAGGGTCTGATGGTTGGTGATGCCGAGGCCGAAGGTGAATGCGCAGAGCATGAGCCATTTCGCATTGCCCGAATCGCGTATCCAGCGGTAGAGGAAAATGAGGACGAGCGACTGGAAGAAAATGTTCAGGGAGTACACTTCGGCAATAACCGACTGCGACCACATGCCCTGGCCGAAGGCGAGCAGGAGTCCGCCGGAAATGCCGGCCGTCGCGCAGAAGAGGCGTTCTGTCTTGTCCCCCAGCAGGCTGGCGCTGCGGTTCAGGCTGCGGATCAGGTCGAGGCCGGAGCGGCTGATCAGCAGGGCAATCACGCCGCAGGCGCCGGCGCCGGACACGGCCGAGAACCAGTTAACCGCCCAGGCCGGGTTGGGCTGCCCGTGAAATTTTACCGCATGGAAGACCCACTGGAAGAACCAGGTGAGCAGCGTCCAGATGGGATAGCCCGGCGGGTGGGGTACGCCGAGGTAGTCGGAGGCGACAATCAGCTCGCCCGAGTCCTCCAGGCCCAAGGTCGGCTGAAGGGTCAGCGTGTAAACGATCAGTGAAATGGCAAAGGTTACCCAGCAGGCAATCCAGTCGGACTTGCGGAAAAACTTTTCAGAACTCAAAGCATACCTCTCATTTTGCAAAATGAACCCATAAGATAGAGTAATGAGTTTTAAGGTCAAGTTTGCATGACGCGTCGGGGCGTGCTCATTTCGCTCGGATTTGTGCGCGATTTTAATGCGTCCGCCGGGACAATTCGCTCGCCTTGCATCCCGGGATTTGCGTACTCTCTTGAAACTTTTTATCTATGGCAAATCTTGTATCCAGTTTGAGAACTTTCCTTCAGAACAAGGAAAACATCCACGCTCAGTTTTTTAAATATCTCCTTTGCGGCGGCCTTACGTTCGTTGTGGACGTGCTGGTTTTCTATCTGATGGCCTGGATTGTTCTGCCGAGCCTGCGGGAAAACGATCCGTTCGGCGCGCTGATTGCGCTGCTCGGCGGCCAGATCCGGAGTGTGCCCGAGGAGGTGCTGCTCCGCCATTTTGTGGCCAACAAGATCGTGGCGTTTTTGTCGTCGAACACGGTGGCGTACATCACGAATGTCCTGTTTGTGTTCAATGACGGCCGGCATCAGAAATTTAAAGAGGTGGTGCTGTTTTACTCGCTGTCCACGCTCTCGTTTGTATTCTTTACGTTGCTGAGCCGCTATCTGATTGCTCAGTATAACTGGCAGGTCACCTGGGCCTATTTCTTTGTGTTCATCTGCGCCATGGTGACCAACTTCACCATGCGCAAGAAATTTGTGTTCAAGGGATAGGGATGAATAAGGCAATTCCAACCATTGGAACGCTGGCGGTGCTGCTGGCCCTGTTTCTCTCGCTGATGAACCTGAAGTACGGGAACCTGAACCAGGACGAGGGCTGGTATCTCTACGCCGCGAGAATGGTTTCGGAAGGGCACACCCCCTATGCCGACTTTGCCTTCACGCAGGGACCGGTGCTGCCGCAGGTGTATGCCGCGCTGTTTCCAATCATTGGAAAATCCGGCGTCGCGGGCGGGCGGGCGATTACCGCCGTATTCGGCCTGCTGGCCGCCGGATTTGCCGGGCTGCTGGCCTTCCGGACATCGGAAAAGCGTTGGGTTGCGCTGATCGCGGTTTTTCTGCTGATTGCCGGCAATGTCTACCAGAGCTATTTCACGACGGTGGTTAAAACCTACGGGTTGACGGCCTTTTTCCTGATGGCGGGGTTTTATCTGCTGACGCTGCGGAATAAAGCCGCGCTGATCGTCGGCGGGGCGCTGCTTTCGCTGGCGGCGGGGACGCGGCTTTCGGCGGGCATTGTGCTGCCCATCACCGGCATCTGGCTGATCGTCCAGAAAGAGCGCAAACTCGACTGGCTCTGGTTCGGCATCGGCGGGGGCTTCATGCTGCTGGCGGTGTATGCGCCGCCGTTTTTCCAATCGTTGGAACAGGCGCATTTTGGACTGCTCGGCTATCACGCCGGCCGCGACCCCGGCGGGCTCGGGGCGATGCTGACGCTGAAGGTCGGCTTTATTTCGCGCTTTGTGCAGGCTTATCTCATTTTCACGCTGCTGACGCTCGCCGCGCTCATTTTCCGGCCTCTGGAAAAAAAGATGGATCCGACGGCCGGGCTGCTCTGGTGCTGCGGCATCGGGATTACGCTGGTTCACGGCCTTGCGGCGTTTCCGTACGACGACTATCAGGCGATTGCCTATCCGGTCCTCGCGGCGGCGGCGGTGCTGACGATTCTTCCAAGGATTGGAAACGAGTGGGTGGTTCCGTCGCTCGTGTTTTTATTGCTGGCGTCGATCGCCACCGCATTTTCGTCGCCCATCAATCAGGATTGGTTTGTACGGGGGCGCGACCGGATCTGGTGGCAGTTTAAGGAAAAGAGCGACCTGGCCCTGCTGCGCGATGCCGCGGAAATTGTTAAACAGCACTCGCCGGAAGGGTCCGAACTGCTGACGCAGGACACCTACCTGGCCATCGAAGCCAACCGCTCCGTGCCGCGCGGCATGGAAATGGGCCCGTTTTCCTACTATCCCGACATGCCCGCCGAACAGGCGGAAAAGCTGCACCTGCTCAACCGCGAACTCCTTTTCCAGATCCTGGAAACCTCCCCGGCGCCCGTCGCCGCCTTCAGCGGCTACGGCCTTTCGATTGAATCCCCGGCGATTGCGGAGATCGATACGGCCGAGCAGGACGCATTGGCCGCGGTGGTGGAATCGCGCTTTGAGTTGCTGGAGGAACTTCCAGACTTTGGACAGGCGCATACGACGCTTAAGCTGTACGAGGCGGCGCAATGAAGCTGTCGATCGTGATTCCGGCCTATAACGAAGCGGTGCGCCTGCCGCCGATGCTGAAGGCCTATGCGGCTTATTTTGCGGAGGCGTACGGCGATGATTTTGAACTGATCGTGGTGCCGAACAACTGCAGCGACGAGACGGCGGAGGTGGCCCGGCAGGTGAAAGCGCGGTTTGCCCAGATCCGGATTCTGGATGATCCGGGGCGCGTCGGTAAAGGCGGGGCGGTGATGCTCGGTGCCCGAGAAGCGTGCGGCGGGCTGATCGGTTTTGTGGATGCGGACGGCGCCACGCCGCCACAGGCGTTTGATGATCTGGTGCGGCATATCGGCGGCGCGGGCTGTATTATTGCATCGCGCTGGCTGAAGGGGGCGGATGTGCAGCCGAAACAGCCGATACAGCGCCGCGTGGCTTCGCGCATTTTTAATACGCTGGTTAATGTGCTGTTCGGGCTCGGCATTTCGGATACGCAGTGCGGGGCGAAACTGTTCCGGCGCGATGTGATGGCATTTGTGCTGGAAAACCTCGGCGTCACGAACTGGGCGTTTGATGTGGATATGCTGTTCCAGGTGCGTCGGTTCGGGGAATCGATCCGGGAAGTGGCGACGGTGTGGCACGACCAGGCGGGTTCAAAAATCCGGATTGTGCGGTCGAGTTCGCATATGCTGGTGGCGATTGTGCGGCTGCGGCTGTTTTATTCGCCGTTCAGAGGAATCATCAGGCCGGCGTCGCGCCTGGTTACGAAAGTGGTCCCCTATAAAAAATGAGAACGCTGCTGACAACGCTTAAAAATAAATACCGCTTCATCTGGGACAGCGGCCTGCTGATGGCCACCGGCGTGACGGCTAATTTTCTGTTTATTGTATTCCATGCTCTGATGAAACGCTCGATGGGGGAGGTTGACTACGCCTCGCTGGTGGCGCTGCTGGGTCTCCTCAATGTGCTGGCGCTTCCCGTGGCGGCGATGACCTTGACCATGTCGCGGTTTATTGCGGAACATGTGCATAATAATGCCATAGAAGTCTGGGTGACGATTTACAAGCGGGCGATCCGCAGAATCGGAATGGTGAGTGTCGGGGCACTGGTCGTCTGGGTGGCGCTCTCGCCGTTTTTACGGAAGTTTTTTGCCGCTCCTTCCATTTCCTGCGTCTTAATCCTGGGGCTGATTGCGGTCATCAATCTTTTTAAACCGGTGATTGTGGGCGTGCTGCAGGGATCCCAGCGCTTTGCGGCGCTCGCCGCGTGCAACATTTCGATTCCGATCTCGCGTATTGTTCTTTCGATGCTGGCGATCTGGCTGGGGGGACGCGTGAGCGGGGTCATGGGGGCCGTGGCGGTGAGTGCGGTGATCAGCATTCTGATCGGGGCGGTGCCCTTTCGGAAAATGACGGCCAACATTGAACCGATTTCGAGTTATGACACCGCGCACATCTATCGTTATCTCTTTCCGGTTTTGCTGGGGCAGGGGGCGCTGCTGCTGCTGATGAATGCCGACCTCGTATTTTTCAAACGGTTTCTGTACGGAGAATACAAGGCGCTGGCCCCGGCCTATGCGCAGGCGGCCACGCTCTCGCGGGCGGTGATTCTGCTGACGCGTCCGCTGATCGGTGCGATGTTTCCGCGGGCGGTGAATTCCGACAACCTGAAACTGTTCCTGGGGCCGTTCGGTTTTGCCTTTCTGGTTGCGTCGGGCCTGGCCCTTGCGATCTCACTGTTCCCGGAAATTCCGTTTAAACTGATGTACGGCACGGATGATCCGGACTGCTTCCGCATTGCCCGGATCTATGTCTGGGCGGCGCTGCCGATCAGTCTTTCGGAAATTGTGATTAAGTATCTCTGGGCCCGAAACCGCATGGCCCGTGTGCTGACGTTTATTCCGGTGGTGGTTCTTTACCTGGTGATCCTGTTCTTTTTCCATCGCACGCCTGAGCAGATTATCGGGTGCCTGGCGATCGGGACATGGGGAACGCTGGTGGTCCTGCTGGGTGCGCTGATTTTTAAATCGCGGGGTGACCGGTAATGCGCATTGCGGTTTTCAACTGGCGCTGTTTCCGGCATGCGCAGGCTGGCGGGTCCGAGCTGTACCTGCATAAACAGGCGGCGCTCTGGGTGCAGCAGGGGCATGAAGTGGTCTGGATTACATCGCGGCCGGCCGGCACTGCGCGCAGGGAGACGTTTGAGGGGATTCAGTTTGTGCGGATGGGCGGCACGTTTTCGATCTATGGCTGGGCGCCGCTTCAGTATTTCCGCCATGCGCGCGATGCGGATGTGCTGATCGACGTGGAAAACGGCATCCCGTTCTTTACGCCGTTTTTTTCGCGCCGGCCGAAAGTGCTGCTGATTCACCATATTCACACCGATGTGTGGGACCGCGAGGCGGGGCGGCTGACGGCGCGAATCGGCAAGTGGCTGGAGGGTTGGCTCATGCCGAGGGTCTACCGTAAAACGCCGATCGTAACGGTTTCGGAAAGTTCGTCTTCCATGATCGATGAACTGTTCGGTGAGCATGCGCCGATTCAGATTGTTTATAACGCCATTTCTCAGGACCTGGTGCCGGGTACACGGGCGGAAGAGCCCGAAGTGATTTATCTGGGCCGGGTGCGGCGGTATAAATCGATTGATGTTTTGCTTCGGGCGCTGAGCCTGCTGGAGCACGAACCCGCGCTGCATATTGTCGGGCAGGGGGAAGATGAACCGCGGCTGAAGGCGCTGGCGCAGGAGCTGGGGCTTGAAAAAGTGGTGTTCCACGGGTTTGTGGAGGATCACGAAAAGCGCGCGCTGCTGCAGCGGTCGTGGATTGCGGTGAATCCGAGCAGTATGGAGGGGTGGGGCATCACCAATATTGAAGCCAACGCGTGCGGAGTGCCGGTGCTGGGATCGGATGTTCCGGGGATCCGGGATTCCATTGCTGCGGGCGTCAGCGGCGAACTGTTTCCGTATGGCGATGCGGCGGCGCTGGCGGCGCGGCTGGATGCGTGGATCGGCCATCCGGCGTTGCTGGAAGAATTGAGTGTTTCGGCACGGGGTTGGGCCGCGCGCTTTTCCTGGGAGGCCTCGGCTGATACGTTGTGCGGGATTCTGAAGCAGGTTATCTCAAAAGACAGGTAGTGTTTTTATGAAAAAATGGAAAGCGTACGCAACATGCATCACCCTTTTTGCGGTGATGGCCGTTGTTCTTTTTCATGAAGCGCTGTTCAGCGGAATGGCGCTTCAGGGCATTGACGGCAACTACAGTGTGCGGCTGATGCTGAAGCGGAATATGGCGGATGGGGCCGGGGGGATCTGGAACCCGTATTACTGGCTGGGGATGGGCAATACGCTTGCGGTGAATACCAAGCTGCTGTTTCTCAAGGTCTTTCCTGAGCAGTGGAACCTCACGGTCTGTTTTATCTCCGTGATCGTTTCGGCCATGACCGGCATGCTGCTGTTTCTCCGAAGGCAAAAACTGGACCTTGTTCCCGCAGTGTTCGGGGCGGTGTTGTACGGCTTTGCGCCGCATTTTATTACGCTGGCGTATCCGGCGCACGTCGACTCGTTTTGCCTGCTCGGCTACATTCCGTGGCTCTTTCTGCTGATTTCTTATGTAACGGACCGGGACGTCGGGGTATTGCGCGGGGCTGCCGCCGCGCTTGCGGCGGGATTGGTCTGGGGCATGATCCTGAACGAAGACGTGCAGCGGGGGATCTATGTTTCGGTGGTAGCCGCCGTCTATACCGTGTATCTGCTTTTTGCATCGAAAGGGGAAAAAGAAGGCCGGCTGAAGCTGTCGGTTCCCCTGCTCGGCAGGCTGGCCCTCGTGGGCGTTTTACTGCTGCTGGTATTTGCCAATAACTTTTCGCGGCAGATGGGCGGGGCCCGGGTTCAGGGTCGTCAGGCCGGCGTCTCTGAAAATCCGGAACAGAAAGCGAAGGAGCAGTGGGCGTTTGCAACCAGCTGGTCGTTCCATCCTGCAGAACTGGTGGATACGGTGGCGCCCGGATATCACGGTATGGTAACCGGCGATCCGGACCGGCCCTACTGGGGCGACCGGCCTGTGGCGCACAGCAATGATTCGATCGGCTGGTTTGCGCTGATGTTTGCGCTCGCGGGGGCGGTGCTTGGTTGCCGCACGAAGGGATATGTCCGCTTCTTTACTGTGGCGGCGGTGGTGGCCACGCTGCTGGCGTTCGGGCAGTACTATCCGGGCCGGCCGCTGTTCGGGCTGTGGTATCAGCTGCCGATGATGGATAAAATGCGCGCGCCGGTGAAGTTTATGTCCGTTACGGCCTTTGCGGTTCCGGTGGTTGCATCGTATGGCATCCAGCGGCTGATTGAGGCTGTGCGGGATGCGAAGCGGAAAATCCTGATGCGGTGGGTGATCGGATTCGGCGTGGTGTTCGGCCTGGCGCTGATGGGCTGGCTGAGCAGCGCGCTGGATAGCGGAGATATTGCCCAGGCCGCGCAGGAAAAGCTGGGCCATCCGGAATTGGCGGCGAAGGCGGCCTCCGGGGCTGTGCGCGGGCTGGGTATGATGAGTCTGTATGCCGGGCTGGGGCTCGGGCTGCTGGTGGCTGCCCGGTTCCTGAAGGCGAATGCGCGGCTGATGTCGGGTATCGTGGGCGCAGGCTTTATTGTGCTGGCGGTGCTGGATTTGGGACTGATCGACCGGTTCTATGTGAAAAGGAGCCTGTTCTCCCCCAAAGAATTTTATGCGCGCACCGAGCTGATAGAATATCTGCAGCAGCATGCGGGGGAGCATCGCGTGAGCATGTCGTTCAAGGTGATGCATAACGGGAATATGGCCCCGCTTTCGATTGCGGCGGCGCGGGGCATTTATGTGACCCACCAGTTTCCATACTTTGGAATCGAAATGATGGAGTCGACGCCGAAGTCGCGCATGCCCGCTGATTATGACCACTATTTTAAGCAGACGCTTTCCGGCATGCCCCGGGCACAGAATGCGGATGAGCTGGTCCGTCAGCTGATCGAGAACCAGATGGATTTCTGGCGGATGAGCAATGTGAAATATGTTGTGACGGACGGTTTCCTTTACGGTTTGTCGCAGCAGCCGCTTCCGGTTTTTGAGGCCATGAAGAAACACCCCGGCCTGACTCTGCGCTTTACCGGAAAGGGGTATGGTGACCGCCCGACGGCGGTGTTTGAAGTGGCGGATCCATTACCGCGCTTTGCGCTTTATTCCGGGGAAACTCCCGAGCTGCTCAAGGGGGATTATGCGGTACCCGACACCATCAGCAAAACGCCCAAGGCCATCGATCTCCAGGTGGCAGCCGGGGATTCCGCCCTACTGGTGTGGTCGGGACGGTATACAGACGCCTGGATTGCGGAGCTGGATGGCCAGGCGGTGGAGATGGTTCCGGTTGAGGGGATCCTGTCGGGGATAAAGGTCCCGCCGGGATCGCACCGGGTGAGCCTGCGTTTTGCCCCGAAGACGGGCTTGCGCAACGTTTCGATCGGAGTGCTCTGGCTGGCTGCAGCCGTTGCGGTTGGTCTATGGTTTTTGACGATGTTCAAAGGTAAGAGGGCGGACTGAGATGTCTGAATTTCCAAACTTTATGGTCGTGGGCGGCGTGAAATGCGGTACGACCTCACTCTATTATTATATGCAGAGTCATCCTGAAATCTGCGCCCCGTGCAAGGAATCCTATCTGTTCACCCCCGAGCTGAATCAGGAAACCACAGCCTCGGCCAAACGATATTCCCTTGATGAGTATATGAGCCTTTTCAAGAAGTCCGTAACCGATCAGACGCGGGCTGCGGGCGAAATTTCGAGTATTTATCTATACTGCCATGAGGAAGTTATCCCTGAAATAAAACGGCTGCTGGGGGATATAAAAATTATTATCGTTTTGAGGAATCCGGTGGGACGGGCTTTTTCGCACTACAGTTTTTTTGCCCGCGATGTCAGGGATGAACGTACCTTTGAAGACGCAGTGAATGAGGAACTCAATGGTCAAGCGATCCCCCGTCCGCGGCATTATCTGAAGATGGGCTTATACAGCCATCAATTGAAGGCCTATCTGGACAATTTTTCCACTGTGAAGGTGATTCTTTTCGATGATCTGGTTGCTGATCCGGATAAAACCATGCGCGATATTTACACGTTTCTGGGGGTGAATCCCGATCTGGGAGGAAGCACGGATAAAGTCTACAACGCCTCGGGAATGCCCCGGGTCAAATGGTTGCAAAGCCTTGTTTTCAAACCGACTCCGCTGAAAATGAAAATTCGCGGCTTCATCGTCAACCGTCTCATTCGTGAAGAGCGTTTTGCACAATGGATGGAGTGGGCGCGGAAGAAAAATATGAAAAAGGCGGCCCTTTCACCTGATATGAAAAAGCGCCTGACGGCGTATTACCGGGAAGATATCCAGGCGTTGGAGTCCCTGTTAGGGAAAGATCTTTCCGTA
>JBFJYX010000029.1:0-14280 GCA_041622415.1 Pontiella sp. | reverse complement strand
TTAACCCCCAGCCCCTTGCCGCTGCCGATTTTCGGATAGGGCGAATCATTGTTGAACAGGTCCGGATCATACTTTTCGATGATCTCCCAGCACCGCTCATACCAGTGCTCATTCCAGCGGTCCTGAGACGCATAGCCCTTGGGATCAAACTCCATATTGAACAGCTTGGCCTCCAGCGTTCCCGGCGTCTGATACGCACGGGCCGTAGCAAAAAAACGCGGCGACCAGTAAAGGTGCGTCGAGACGCCGAACTTCAGCCCGTGTTTATAGGCGGCGGCCTTCCACTCCTTCAGCGTATCGCGCTTCGGTCCCATGTCCACCGAGTTCCAGGGATGGGAAGAATCGTACATATCAAAGTTATCGTGATGACACGCCACCGGCATAATGAAATGCGCGCCGTTGGCCTTGCAGAAACGGACCAGCGCATCCGGATCCCACTTTTCCGCCTTGAACAGCGGCACCAGATCCTCGTAGCCGAATTCATCAACGGGGCCGTAGCGCTGCTCATGAAAGGCCTTGAGCTCCTCATCCATTTTACGCTGGCCGCCGGTCTGCCCCTCGCTCGGGCCATACATGCGGCGGCCGTAATGCGACCCGTCGTTCGGACGGTTTTCATCCGCGGCCGACGGAATCCCCCAGTGCATCCAGACACCGAACTTACCGTCCACGAACCAGTCCGGCACCTGATAGTTTTCCGCCATCGATTCCCACGTCGGTTCCACCTCGGCCAGCGCCGCGGCACCGCCCAGCAGACATAAGCCGCATAGCATGAGTTGTTTCATAGAAACCCCGGTTTATCGCTTCAGCGTCAGTTTCACACGGCCCTTGGAAACCGGCAGGTCATACTGCAGGAACCCGTTGCCCAGATCGCGCGCCTCGATCCCTTCGGCCTTCGGTGCACCTTTGGCAGACCAGATGACCAGCGGACCGCCTTCGACCAGCTCAACCGTCAGCGAATCCGGCTGTGCATCGATGCCGGTCACTGCGACGGGCGAAAGATATTTATCGCGCGCGCCAATCACCGCCCATCCCTTTTCAATCGGGGCGAGCAACAGCAGGCGGTCCGAAAATCCGTTCAGTTCAACCGGATACGGCTTGTCCAACTTTTGGCCGGAACCCTTGCGCCAGTCGAAACACACCAGCCCCTCTTGCGGAATTGCCCACGGACCCGGATACGGCTGCATCATGCCCGACGCATGCGCATAGTCGGCCGCCGTCACTTCCGTCGCGATCGTTTGATCCCCCGGATGGAACAGGTTGTAGGTCACGATGGCCGCGCACCGGTTCGCCAGCGGGGCAATCACGCGGAACGCCTTGCCGCTTTTATAGACATCCATCATCACGGAATCCGGCAGCGGCGCGCCCGGGGCCAGCGGCCGCAGCAGCTCGCCGTCCTGATATGCCAGCGGACGGATAAAGGCATCATGAAAATCAGTCGGGTTGTCCGACAGATAAATAGGCGCGCCCGACATCGCCTTCGAAATCGCCATCAGCTCGCCGCAGTCGGGATCGGAGGAATGGAACATGTCGTGGTCCGGCCAAACGGTCTGCCCCTGGAACAGGGTGCAGACATAGGACTGCTCAATGTGCGCCTTGGCTTTTGCCAGGTCGTTCAGTTTATAGTCAATACTCACGCGCGACACCGGCGAATAGCGGGTGCCCAGCACCTGCGGCGTACCCTGGCTCATGCAGTTGATCATACCCTGCGGCATCCGCGCCTTCACGGCATTTTCCAGCGCTTCGCTCATCCAGCTGTTGATCTCCACGCTGCTGTCCACATTCTTCTGTTTATTGTTGTACAGCGACTGGTTGTCGATCTTCACAAAATCAAAGCCGTAGTCCGCCACCGAACCGATAAACGCATCGTAAAAGCGCTGCGTGCCTTCCTTTGACCCGCCCGGTCCAAGATTTTTACCGAAGGGGATGAAGTCCTTATTCAGCGGCCCGAAATCGTTTTGTTTGTGAATCCCCTGCCAAAGCCCCATATAGGAGTGCCAAAGGCCGAACCACTTGATCTTGTTCTCCTTGCGCATCGACAGCAGCGGCTCCCAGCCGTCGGGAAATGCTTTGGAGTTCGCGGCAAAGCTCTTAAGCGCTGTGCCCTGCTGTACCTGGAAACCGTCGTCCACCAAAAACCAGCGGATCGGCAGCCCGCTGCCTTCAATCTCACGGGCAGCCTGAACGAGTTTATCGCTGTCGATGTTTTTCCGGAAGTGCTCCCACGAGCACCAGCCGAGATATTTAAACGCCTCCGGATAGGTTTTATTCATGCGCCAGTCCGTCGAACCCTCCAGCTCCTGGATGGCCAGCGTCCACGCCTGGTAGAGCGAACGATACATATCCGCGTCCTTCGCCCAGGCCAGCAGCGGAAGTTCCCCCGACGCCGCGCCCGTGCCGAAGTTGCCGAGCACCACAGAGACCTCACCGCTTTCCGTGGTGTCCAGCCAGCTCATGACCCCATCCTTGCAGAGCGTCAGCAGCGTCAGGTATTCACCGGATTCCAGCTGGTAGAATGCAAACATGGCCTGCGACTGCGCGCCTTTTCCGATCGTGCTGCACGGATTCTTGGCATAGGGCTCCGCAAACAGCGTCGACATATCATTGTCATACACAAACCACGGCGTCATCTGGTTGGCCAGTCGCGGCCACTTGAAGTTGGACCCCAGGCCGCCGCCAAACCAGGCACCGCGCTCAAAGGCCGGCAGCGCCACCGGAAATTCCGCCAGCACACCGTTTTCCGGCTCGCCGGAAAAGTCCTCCGCCCGGTAAAGCCCGGAACCCGCTGAATCGGAAAAATGGATATCCACCGCGGGTGCCGCCCAAACGCTCACCACACCGAATCCGAGTACTATCCCTGCTGCATATCTGATCATTTTATCTCTCACTCCCAAACATTATCATTCCCATACAAAATGCCTATCGCCGGAAAAAGGTAGCGGACAAGCCGCCCCTTCCCGGGTTCTACCGTCGCTTCTCCGGCGGTTTCTGCCCATACGTCTGCCAAACGTTAGCAAACGCGGCATCGGGTAACCAGTTCGCCGTCGACTTTTCGTCGTCAAATTCCCCGCTTTCAACCATCCTCCGCAACCGCTTCCCGGCTGCTGGACGGCTCCACCCGTTCAAACCCGCTGAACGCCGCGGTCGCCAATCCGCCCCGGCGGTACGACGCCACCGTCATGCCCATCTCGATCTTTTCATCCATCGGCACCGTGACCTCCGCAATGCGGGTCCACTGTTTTCCGTCCGCCGATGCGTATCCCGCAAAGACATCCCCTTTGCGTGTGATCATGGCATAGGCGTGATGACGCCCGTTGGCAGAACCGGCGCGCGCCAGCCCGCCCCCCTGCGCATTTCGATAGATCATGTGCATTCGACCCTCCGCATCGCGAAGCACCGCAACCATAGCCGCATCCGCCGCCAGCGATTCCCGAAACATCAGGCCCGCCTTGGCATCCGGTGCGTCTTTCATTGCATCGACCGACACCTTGACCGCGCCGTCGCCATAGTGGGCGTCCGAAAGATAAAAACACTGATCCGATGTGCCGGCGAACGCACCGCCGCCCTGCAGGATATACCGGTCATCGGTCCGCGAATATCCGCCGCCGGCCGGCACCGCCCCGCCGATATCATTCTTCCACAGAATCCGGGTGATATGCTCGCTGTTCGGTTCCGGCCGCAGGTCCATGTACACATCGCAATGCTCGAAGGAGCGCGTGTACACCTTGTTGTCCCGGACATACGGACCCAGCGGTTTTCCCAGCGGACGGTTCAGCTGGTCCACATAGCTGGCTTCCCACTCCCAGCGCGCCCCTTTATGGGCATCGACCGTGGCCTGCCAGTAAAAATAGGCATACGGCTCGGCATACAGCAGGTAAATCGCCAGGTTCCGGTCGATCCAGTCCTCCATCTGCCGTTGACTCGTCGCCCCGTGCACCGGCATGCGCAGGATCTGCATTTTTTTGTTCAGTCCGGTTTCATGGGCAATGGCCAGGGTTTTGGCGATGGTGTCATCATCATAACCGCCGCTCCAGCCCTCGCGATATGTCCCGTCCACATATCCGATGCGCTTCCGCACCTCGGCATTGTTGTTCATCACCAGCTTATTCACCGGCGTGGCCCGGTACAGCGCATCGAGCATGGAAACGGGAACGCCCGCCTTGTCCACAAATGTGCCGTCGATCGACGGATCCGCGATCATCTTCTCGCAACAGCCCACCCACCATTGAAGGAAATCCGGATTTTCCCGCACATAGGTTTTCAGGCCGTCCCGTATGAAAAAGGTCTGCGAAATCCAGTCATCCATATGCTCCGAAATCGTGTCGTCGATGCCGTAATGTCCGAAGAAAATCCGCGAGTTCCAGTAGAAGAGGATTTTAATGTCCGGGTTGACCTTTTTCAGGCGGGCGGCGGTATGTTTCATGCCGAGGCTGACACTGCCCTGCCCCGCGCCATTCGCCTTTTCAAGCACCACCAAATCATAGTTCCGCGCAATGGCCTGAATCTCTTCATCCGTATACGCCGAGCTTTTACGAATCAGCATTCCCCGCGGCACTGTATCCCAGGAAAACGCCGGAAACGACTGCAGCTTTGCAGCCGGGCTGGGTGCGTACGGTGTCGGCTCCATGTCGTGACCGCCTTTAATATCGGCGAAGGGATGCTCCGGATCCTCAGTATTCAGCGCCGGATTCCGCAGGACCAGCGAACCCTGGATTTCAACATAGTTTTTAGGCGCGCGCCGCCCGTTCACCCGTTTCGGCTTCACCACGGAAAGGTCGTGTTCCAGCACCAGTCCGCACTGCGCGGGTGCGGCGCCATTCACCTTCACCTCCCGCAGCACCGCGGTGCCCGCCGCCGCATCGGCCGCGATGATAAACTGCACCGTTTCCGCCTGCGGACCGTCGATCAGGTTATTCCCTGTCCAGGTAATTTCATACCGCCATTCGGATCCCTCTTTCGTCCGCACACAGGCGAGATCGGGCGATTCCAGATTGACGCTGCGGGAGCCGTTGGCCAGCACCAGATCCCCGGCATGGCCCGCATCGCTGCCCGCCCCGGGCTGCACCGTGATCCAGAAATGACTGTTCCGGCCGGAGGAGTCCACCCCGCTCGCCGCCTGTGCACCGGCCAGCAGCACACAGACCAAGCCGATCAACGGCTTCCGCCTCACGCGTGTATTCATTTCATCTCCCCCGATGCCATGCCTTTTCCAATCCCTGGAAAACCCCTTATTTCATGACATCGACCGCGAACTCCTGAAAGGCGGTGTTTTCTCCGCCGCCGGCGGCAGTAACCGGCGATACGCTCCAGACCAGCCAGCGGAAATTTCCGAGCGGCTTGCCGGCCGGCGCACGCAGGGAGGCCGCAACATACGGCGCCTTGACCGCACCGGTATCCACTGTGCCGATCGGCGTAAACGCAGCCAAATCCCAGCCGGGATCGCCGGCCGCATCACTGCCGTAAACCGTCAGCTTCTGTGCGCCGCGTTTCCCCTGCTGATACGACCAGCCGGTCACTGCGGAGACCGGCCGCACGGCGCCCAGATCCATTTTATACGCTCCATCCTGAATGCCGTTGGCAAACACCGGCCCGAAGTCCGCCGCGAGCGCACCGTCGGTCAGCGAGCTCAGCGGCCGGTTATTGGTTTTCCGGTTGGTAACAACGGTCCTGCGGGACGCGGCCGGAACCGGCAGCGTTTTAAAGCCCTCCGGTGAAGACGCCGTCTCTATTTCAACCACGGCCGCGCGCACTACCGTCAGACGCATATTCTGCTGATTGCGGACCACGTCCAGTTCGAGCGATTCCGCCGGATCGTTGGCCAGCGCCTTGAACAGCTGGTCGATATTGGAAACCGCCACCCCGTTCACGCCCTGTATCAGATCCCCGTCCTGCAGTCCGGCCGCCGCCGCGGCACTTCCGCGCGGAACGGAATCCAGGGCCACGCCGCCCTCGGCTTTGCTGACGCCGTAGGCGGAAAACTCAACGCCCTCCAGATCCTTCAGCTCGGCTCCCATCCAGAATTTTTTGACCGGGGCGGGCGATGCTGCGGCCGACTTTTTATCGCGGCCGGATGCCGATATTTTTCCAACGGCTGGAATTTCCGGCGTGCGCGCAATCGCTTTGAGCGACGGTTTTTTCACGCCGAACTGATCCATCGGAAAGTTTTTAAAGCCGACCTTAAATGCCGGCGAGCCCGCTTTCACACGGAAGTCTGCATGGGCCGGATCCACAAACATCGGATCGCCGAAAACAGAATGTTCATCCCATCCCGTTTTTTTAGAGACCTTCATGACCTCCGCCTCGTCCGCCGCATACAGGTTGCGATCCACCATCGTTCCATCCGTGAACGGTATGCTCATGCGCGCGGGTTTATGCCGGGCCATGAAAATATTGGAGTAGACCTGGTCCTTGCTGCGCTGATACCAGACATGGGGATGCAACCCGTTGTTGACCGTGATGTTGTTCCATGCGTGGCGGCGAAAACCTTCGCGCAGTTTCAGGCCGTTGTTCAGCATCAGGTTGTTATAGATGTCATAGTTGCCCGATCCGTCGTCGAGGTCGATGTCCCAGCCGTGGTCGCAGCGCCAGCGGCTGTCGCGAATCGTCGTGGTTTTGACCGCATCCAGAAACGGCAGGGTCGGATCCTTGTCAATTTCCTTCTGGGAATATCCGCGGTCTTTATGCCAGAAACGGTCCCGCCCCCAGGAATTGAACGAGCCGTGGTCGTGCGTTTCAAGCACGGTGTCAAACACATCGCAGCGCTCAATCAAATGACCGCCCCAGGTGCCTTCGCTGATGTTGATCCCCGAGCGGGCGCAGTCATAAATCGACACATCGCGCACCGTGATCTCCGAGGCCATGGAAATCTGCACCCCGGCCGGCTGACGCTCAACGCGCCCGATGCCGTGGATCAGGCAGTCCTCGACCGTTCCAAGGGCTGGATAATTATCCGTTTTCGGACCGGGCGTGCGGTCGATACGGCTTAAATCGTTCACCTCCTGGTATTCAAACAGCGGATCACGCACCGCATCCGGATCGCCGACAAAACAAACGCCGCTCGCACCGGCATCGTGAATGTGGCAGCCCTTCACCAGCGTATGGCGGTTATAGTTGTTCACGAAGATGGCGTTGCCGCCGACCTGATCAAACTCGCAGTCCAGCATGCGGACATGCTCCGTGCCGGTCAGCATGAAGGCGCCGCCGCGGTAAATCGCCCAGTCCGAACGCAGCAGCGGCTCCCTGCAGTCCATAAACGTGCGCGCGGCGTGCCGCACCACAAAGCCCTGCAGGCCGATATGCCGGACCGGTTGTTCTTCCGAACCCTGGAACTCGATCAGATGGCGGAGACGCACCACTTCCACCGCGGCCTGCTCCAGATCGGTGCCGGACGCCGGCAGATAATAGAGCGTCGCGGTCTTCGCGTTGTGGAACCATTCGCCGGGCGCATCGAGTTCCTCGAAAATATTTTCCACCATCCGGTAGTCCTTATGCATGCCCATCTGGCGGTTGTTCTGCCAGCCGCCCTCATAGGTCACCTCGCCGTTTCCATCCTTGCCGGTGATGCGGTAGTGGTAGCCGCCCCAGCGCGATTTATGCATGGCATGGATGTAACCGCCGGCCGGATCGGCCCAGCCCGCCGCCCGTTCTTTTGAAAAGGCATCGGCGGCATAGCCCTGATAGGCATCGGTTTTCTTCGCCGGATCATAATTCGGGTACCGCGCCATGCGCTGGTTTTTGCCGTTGATAAACAGCTGGTCAATTTCCAGCCCCGCCGGCGTTTTCGCCTGAAAGATTCCGTTTTTATACGGTTTCCACTGCAGCTCCAGTTTGGAGCCGCCGCTCAGCACCGCGCCGCCTTCGTTTTCCGCCCGGTACATGATCGGATTTTTCTCCGTCCCCGAATCCGCGGGGGTGAACACCACCGTTTCCGGCAGATAATAGATTCCGTCCGCGAAGTGCACCGTGATCGGAGCTTTTCCCGCAGCCGCCCGGACTCTTTTCACCGCATGCCCGAAAGTGGCTACCGGCTGCTCCTGCGTCCCCGGATTTTTATCGCTGCCCTGCGGGCTTACATACAGATCCGCAGCATGGGCCAAACCTGCGGCCCCGCTCAACACCCCGACAATCAATCCCGACAATCCAATCCTCATCATCACTCCTTATATCTTTTTCCTGTATCGGGCCCGCCATGCGGCGCCCGCTGCCCATCCGGCACATTCGGTTTATTTCCCCTGTCTTTCTCGGCGAGTTGCGAACACTCGCCACGGCTCCGGACTTCTTGATTTGACGCCGGCGCATGGAGCAATGGGACACCCCGCGGCCGTAAGATCGTCCCGCGGCCCGGACGCCAATCCATCAGGCACCTATTTCTTCGCTCTCCGGCCGCCATAGGGATAACGATCAAAGAGATCGCCCTGCCCCAGCATGCGCGGATCGTCCTGCCCGGTCAGCTCCGCCGTCATCTGCTTTTTCAGCCGCGCCTTGACCGCGCGGTATTCCGGGTTCCCGGCCAGATTGACCATGCAGTGCGGATCCTGCTGCATCCGGTAAAGCTCCTCTTCCGGCCGCAGCCCGAAGCTCATTTCATAATAACGGTATGCCGGATCGCCCGGTTTCAAGTTGGTTAAAAAGCTCTTCGTCGGCGAGTTGTCGCAATTCTTCAGTCCCAGTTCCGGATTACCCGCCGGCCAGCGCTCCGGCTTCATATTGTACACATATAAAAATTCCTTCGTCCGGATGGCCCGGACCGGATAGGCGAGATCCTTTCCGTCTTCATTCTCCCGTCCGATATCATGGCGCTCTTTACCGAGCAGCACATGATCGCGCGACGGATCAATCCAGCCCGATTCCGTCGAACGCAGCAGATCCAGAAAACTCTTCCCCGTCATCTGCCCGTGCGGCTGCAGCCCCGCCGCTTCCATAAAGGTCGGCGCCACGTCGGGAAAGTTCACAAAATCCTCTATCACCCGGCCCGGCTGAATCACGCCCGGCCAATAGGCCAGCATCGGCACATGGAAACCCTCTTCATAGAGCTGCCCCTTAACCCGCGGAAACGGCATGCCGTGATCGGAAGTGACGATGATCAGCGTATTTTCCAACAGCCCGCGTTTCTCCAGTTCTTCGATCGCCCGGCCGACGTGCCGATCGAACCACGTCACCTCCACCGCATAGTCGAGAATGTCCCCGCGGATCGTATCGTTGTCCGGATAAAACGGCGGCACCACGGCATCGGCCAGCTTCAGCCCCGCTTTTTTCCAGATCCCCTTTTCATACGGGCGATGCGGCTCATGGGTACCCAGCCAGAAACAGAAGGGCTGGTCTTTCGGTTTTGCATCAAGGAACTCGGAAAAATTGCCCGCATAATCCTTATTCGACATCGCCTTAAAAGGCGGCGCCGTTTTCATCCGGTTATATTCCTTGCCGGCCGGATTGCCGATGTCACAGGTGCCCGGCCCCCAGCCTTTTCCGGTAAAGCCCGAAAAATAGCCGGCCTCCTCCAGCAGGTAGGGATAGAACCTGAACGTTGCCGGAAAATGCGGCCAGTGGTTGCACGCCTCTTCCAGTTGCCAGCTGTAGCGCCCCGTCACCAGGCAGGCCCGCGCCGGCGCACATTTCGGGTTGCAGTTATAGGCATTGCGGAACAGCGCCCCGCCCTCGGCCAAACGATCAAACGCCGGCGTCTCAACCATCGTTCCGCCATAAGCGCCGAATGTGTACATCGACGCATCATCCGCGATGCAGAACAGAATATTCGGCCGCGCCTCACCGGCATGTGCCGAAAGCATCTGCAGCAGGCCTGCAGCGATAACGATGAAATATTTCACGGCAACGACAGCCCCCTTTACGTGGTGATTATTCCGGCCGGGTTTTCGCGAGCCATTCATCCAGCATATTTTCCAACTCCCGGACTTTTTCCGGATGCTGCCGGGCCAGGTTGTGCTGTTCGCCGACATCCTCAGAAAGGTGGTAGAGCTCGGTCGGTTCATCCCCCAGGAAGCGGATCAGTTTCCAATCCCCGGAAAGCAGGGCATCGGACGGCTGATGTCCGCTGCCGTGCACATGCGGGTAGGTCCAGGCCAGCACGCGGTTTTCCACCTCGGGGGCTGCCCGGCCGGCCAGCAGGGCTTTCAGGGATTTTCCATCCAGATGCTGTTCCGGTTTGAGCGGGATGCCGCACAGATCCAGCAGCGTCGGATACATGTCCATCGTGATCATCCGCGCTGAGCTCGTCGCCGGCCTGATTTTTCCCGGCCAGCTGATGATGGCCGGAATGCGGATGCCGCCGTCATAGGTCCACGCTTTACCGGAGCGGTACGGCGCGTTGCTGGTGGGGGCCACTTCGCGTTTGCGGTGCGCCAGTCCGCCATTATCGGCGGTGAAGACCACAATCGTATGTTCCAGCAGCCCCTGTTCTTTCAGATGCTCCATGACGCGGCCGATGTTGTCGTCGAGGTTTTCCATCATCGCCGCATAGGCGGGATGCTCCTGCCGCACCGATGCCAGCGTATGGTATTTTTCCTCCACCTGCTCCGGCTTGCCGGTGCCGTACATTTTTTCGCGTTTGGCCTTATATTTTTCAACCAGCTCCTTCGGGGCCTGGATCGGCGTGTGTACCGCATAGTGCGCAAGGCACAGGAAAAACGGCCGGTCGCCGCTTTGCTCAATAAACTCGATCGCCTGATCCGTGAGCGCGTCGGTCAGGTAGTCCCCGGCTCCGTACGATTCCAGGTCCGGCACACTGGAGCCGCCCTTTTTTTTGGCCAAAGGGATAAAAATAGGAAGCGGGCTGCCCCGCGCGGTTCACCGCTTTTGTATATTGAAAACCCTGATGCTGAGGCTGCACCGCATCCTCTTTGCCCAGATGCCACTTCCCGACATACCCTGTTTGATATCCGGCCTCGAGAAACGCCTCGCCCAGCGTCACCTCCGAAAGCGGCAGCGCCGTTTTTTCCCTCGAGGCAATCCACTGGGTGATGCCCACCCGCTGCGGCGCCTTTCCCGTCATCATCGCCGCGCGGGTCGGCGAACAGACCGGATTGGCCGAATACGCATTCTTAAAATTCACACCGCCGTCCGCCAGCGCATCGATATGCGGCGTTTCATGGAACGTCGATCCATTCACGCCGATATCATTCACGCCCAGGTCATCGATAAAAAACAGCACGACATTCGGCGGCGTCTCCCCCGCCATACCGGCCTGCACGGCCCCCAGCAGCGCAGCCGCCGCAAGGAGTCCTCTAAACGTCATTTTGATCATATCTTTCCCCTCGGGTTTCCAATGCCTGGAAAATCCGCCGCCGGTGCCCCGTCACTGTTCCTTATGGGACAGCGCCTTTTTTCCGCCGGAGTTCCTCCCCCTGTGCTTACCGCAATCGACGGTCGAAACGCGATGTAATTGGACACCAAAACGTCCGGCGTCAGAAGACGCCGGACGCGGCAGGCATGATTCGTTGTTTCGGGTTTTATCCCGGCGGCGATTATTTACTCAGCATGTAGAAGAGCTGCGGCTCGCTGCCGATGGCGTTGGTGACCGGCGAACTCACATTCGATTGCGCCACGCCCCAAACCGGAAGCGCGAGGTTGGCATTGGTCAGCACGTCATAGGTATCGGTGCCTTCCCAGGACAGCACGAGCGATCCGCCGCTAACCGTTGCCGTGATGGCCGGGCCGCCGAGGAAGTCCGCCGTACCGCTGAGCGCGACTTTGTCATAGGAGGTCGCCGAGGAGGAGGACTGGGCGGTGGCGCCCCAGATATAGAGACGGAATTCCGTTTCTTCCGTGAGGTTCTGGTATTTCGAATCGGCCAGCGAAATCGTGAACGACTCGTATTCCCCCACCGAAACCACGCTCGAGATGGTGCCCTGCACCACCACATTGGAGGTGGCAAATCCATCCACACTGGTATTCAGCGCAAAGAACTCGGGGCTTCTCGTGGCGTTCACCAGTCCGGCCTTGAAGGACAGGCTGCTCAGGTTGAGGGCATAGCCGTTTTCCGGAGTTACCGTAAACGTCAGGTAGCGGTCCCCGGCGACGGCATTGGCATAGCTGCCCACGCTGCCGGCGGTGGTCTGGTTTTCGCGGAAAGCACCCAGCTCGCCGATCGACCCGAGCGGGAGCCCTTCGGCATCCAGTCCGGTCGTATCACCTATGACTTCCATCACCCCGGTATTGCTATCGAATCCAATCCCCGCGCCGCCCCGGAAACCGGATGCAACCACATGGGCGTCCACCACCGTGACATCGGAGGTGCCGGAATGCACCCCGCTGAAATCATATGCCGCCAGGTAGGTGGGGGTCTTAATCTTGATCAGCACCGCGGCCGGTTCGCTGTCCAGCAACCCGTCGTTGACTTTGAAGGTAAAGGTGTCCATGCCTTCATAGCCGGCATTCGGGGTGTACGTGACCTGCGGCAGGGAATCGGTATTCAGCACCCCGTTGGTCGGAAGATCAACCACCTCATACGTCAGGCTTTCGGGCCCGTTGTCGGCATCACTTCCGGTCAGTGTGATCACCAGGTTGGTATCCGGCAGCATGCCCACACTCTGCGCACTGGCAACCGGGGCATAGTTGGTCACCGTAATCGTTACCGTGGCCCAGTCACTGGTCGCAATGCCGTCAAAGGCCGCATAGCTGAAACTGTCTTCGCCCTGATAATCCGTCGGCGGAACATAGAGCCAGCTGTTGCTTGCGCCCGCCACCGAACCGCCGGCCGGTGTAAACGTGTCCGACACGATATAGGTCAGGTTACTCGGGCCGTTATCCGGATCGATACCGTTCAACGTGATTTCCAGCGGCGTATTGGGAGCGGTCTCCAGGTCCAGCGCAGTCACGGAAGGGACCTCATTGGTCACCAGGATCGAAACGGTCGCCGGGCTGCTGTCGTCCTGACCGTCATTCACGGTAAAGGTAAAGCTGTCCGTTCCCTGATAGCCGTTGGCCGGCGTGTAGGTCCACACATTGGTTGCGCCCGTAAGCGTGCCGTGTGCCGGCAGCGTTTCCACACTGTAAGTCAGGGGGCTTTCTTCGAAATCGCTGCCGGTCAGCGTGATATTCGTCGAAACACCCGGGAACATGGTGATGCTCTGCGCATCCGCCGTGGGCGGTATATTGCCCCCGCCGACCGGAGCCATGACCAGCTCAATGGCATTGTTCGAATAAACCACATCCACCAGCAAATCGGTGAACCCGGAAATATTTTCGGTGAACTCCGTCGCGTCGGCGCGCGACCCATAAGTAAACAGGGTGAGCGTGCCCGGCCCGCTCGTGTAGGCGGAGCCGTCGATCGTCAATGCCGCGCCGGGACTCAGGGAAAGATTACCCGTCGTATCGATGGCATCAATCCCGGTCGCACCCGGGGTGAAACTGAACACCGCGTTGGAGGAAATATTCAACGCTCCGGCACCGACCGTGACGCTCGCTGTATCACCGATGATGGAGAACGTCGCCGCATGCTGCACACCCGCGTTCAGGACGCCGGTTGTCAGGTCTCCGCCCGAGACCGTGAAAAATGACGTGCCGCCGGTCGCATTCCCCGACATGGACAAGCCGCCGATATTCAGCGTGCCGGCCATCAGGTTAATCGTTGAATCATCTCCGCTGACGCCCTGGCCCATGTTGATATTGTTGACCACATTGAAGGTTCCGCCCGCATTATCGATGGTTAACACATGGCCTTTGCGCACCTGAAGCGCCTGTGCATTTCCCGGATTGATGCCGCCGGCAAGCAGCGTCTCGCCGGTACCGCCGCCTTCCAGCACGCCGTTGTCGTTGCTGTCCGGAACGTCGTTGCCGGACCAGTTCGCCTCAACTTGGTATAACGTGTTGCTCGACCCGGTCCACGTGCGGGTAACGGCCGAAGCGCTTCCCGCAACGCACACAGACAGGCTCAATGCATAGAGTGTGCTTTTCATGATCTTCTCCCTTTCGTTCGCTCTCGCGCCACCGCGGCGCACTTTTTACGACTTAAGGAAGCAAGTTCTACCACACGCTATTAAAATGCATAATCGCCGGAAAAGGGTATTTTACCGAAGGAGCGGACGGATCCAAATGCCGTGCCCCGCGGCGGCAAAAACGCGCCCCGTTATTTCCTGAAGCCTTTCGCATAGTTGATCTTTTTCACGTCGTTGCTCAGCTTCGGGCCGTCGGTACTGCGGCCGCGCTGGACATCGGATTCCAACTGCGCGAAGAGACGCTCCACCACTTCAGGATGGGCGGTATAAAGATTGTTCTTCTCACCGGGATCGGCTTCGAGATCATAGAGCTGCCCCGGGGCGTCACCGGCCG
>JBFJYX010000028.1:0-14786 GCA_041622415.1 Pontiella sp. | reverse complement strand
TCTCGCACATGGGTTCCCGCGTTAACCACGGGACGTCCTGCCCTGCGGAGTCCGGACTTTCCTCTCCCGAAGGAGCGACCGATACACCCTGCCTGAAAAAATTATTTGTGATTCGTACTGCGTATTGCGTATTGCGTATTGCGTATTGCGTATTGCGTATTGCGTATTGCGTATTGCGTATAATTATCCGTTACGGATGACGTAATACGCAATACGAATTACGCGTTACCCTCCGTACGGCGGGTTATAAACAATGCGTCCGCAGAAATTGCAGCTGACGATCTTCGTCGGGTTGCGGGCATCATTAACAACCTGCGGCGGAAGTTTCATATGGCAGCCGCCGCAATGCTCGCCGTTTTCAACCAGCACAATCGCCATGTCCTTCTTGTTCTGAAGAATGCGCATGTATTTTGCGAGCAGCTGCTTGTCGCAGGTCGCCGCCGCGCGGTTGCGGTCGGCCTTCATCTTTTCGACCTTCTCTTCGAGGTAGGCCTGGCGCTCGTCCAGTTCGGCCAGCTCATCGGCAATGCCTTCACGCTCGCCGTTCAGCTTGGCTTCGCACTCCGCCACAATCGCTTTGCCGGATTCGAGATCCTCCATCAGTCGGATCTCTTTTTCTTCAAGCGCCTTGATCTCATCTTCAACCGCGCCGATTTCCTTCACGAACGCGCGGTACTGCTCATTCGTTTCAGCATCCATCTGCTGGTTCTTGTATTTGGTCACCCGTTCCTTGAGGGCTTCCACTTCAAGCTCCTGCTCTTTCAGCGTGGCTTCGGTATGCTTGCGGCTGTCGAGCGCCATATCGAGTTTCTTCTTCGATCCGCTCAGCTGCGCTTCAATATCGCTTTTCCGCTGCGGGATATCGCGGATTTCCCGCATGAGTTTGATCAGCTTACGATCCTTCTTCTGAAGGGCGAAAATCGGTTCCAACGGATGCGACACAGGCAACCTCCTTAAATTTCTAAAAAACAAGCTTGGTAAACTACCCGCTCGATCCCCCCAAGTCAAAGCGATTGCTCACATTTGTCAGCACCCCGATTCCTTGGGAAATCCAATAAAAAAGTCCCGGGATTTGCGGGACTTTTCTCAACTTATTTACTTCCGGGATGGACCAGTTCCAGCCCCTCTTTACAGAGCGGGCAGTCGGCGGGATCGTAGGTCACCGGCTCAATGTCCAGCAGGCTGACCAGCGGGGCCTCGAATTCGGCTTTGCCGCCGCTGCGGTTCACCAGGATTCCGATCGCGGCCACCTCGCCGCCGTTTTCCTTCACGATATCAACCGTCTCCTGCACGCGGCCGCCGCGCGTCACCACGTCCTCGGCAATCACAAAGCGCTCACCCGGCTTGATCTTAAAGCGGCGCAGTTTAAGGGCGTTATCCTCTTTTTCAACAAAGATAAAGCGCACCCCCAGGGCACGGGCGACATCGTGGCCGATGGTAATCCCGCCCATGGCCGGGGCAATCACCGTATCCACCTCCAGATCGGCGAGCTCGGCTTTCATCTTTTCCACCAGCGCCTCGCAGAGCTGCCCCGCAATGCGCGGATACTGCAGCACGAGTGCACACTGGAAAAACTGATTGCTGTGCAGCCCCGAACGCAGCTCAAAGTGGCCTTCCAGCAGCGCATTGGTCTCTTTAAAAATCGCGAGTACTTCTTCCTGAGTCATAACTTCTCCCTAAACTGGTTTTCAACAAGGCCGGTACTTTTTCATATTCCGCCCGACGCCGTCCACCCTGATTAAATGAAAAGGGCGTCCCGGTTTCCCGGAACGCCCCGCTCACATCTTTCCGAAGGGTGGAAAAAAATTTACTGCTGCATCAGCTTCAGCGCTTCCACCTGGCCCTGGCGGGCATAGTCCGCGGCTTCCGCCAGGATACGGGCCGCTTCCTGCGGAGCATGGAAGCCCATGGAATTTTCCGCGGCAATGTAGTCCAGGCGCCACTGGGCTTTACGCTGCATTTCAAGCGCACCGCCCAGCTGCTCATCCGACACGCCCGCCGCCTTGGCCGCCATGATGGCGTCCATCAGGTCATTCAGGGCCTCGCCGCCGCGCAGCAGCAGTTTATAGTTGGTCTGCTGGATATTATCGACCAGGTCCAGAATCTCCTCTTCCGATTTGCGGTGGCAGGTCTGGCAGGCCCGGTTGACGTTCAGCAGCGGACTGCGGACCCAGTGGTCGGAAACCTTGGAGGCGCCGTCACGCATATAAGGCATATGGCAGTCCGAACACGAAACACCGCTGCGGGCATGTACGCCCTGGCTCCAGAGCTCAAATTCCGGATGCTGCGTCTTGAGAATCGGGGCACCGGTCTCTTTGTGCTTATAGTCGTAAAAACGCTCGCCGCTGGTCAGCTTGGTTTCATTCCAGAACTGCTCCAGGTTATCCATCTTCAGGCCGTTCCCCCACGGGAACGTGAGCGGGAAGTCGGACGAACAGTAATATTCCACGTGGCACTGGCCGCAGACAAAGGAGCGCATTTCATTGCGGGAGGCATCCACATTGGGATCATACGGTGCGGCCCGCGAACCTTCGCGCCAGATATCGATAGACGGAATGGCCGGCACCGGGGCATCGGACTCCGCCAGGCGCTGAATGCCCTCGATAAAGGCGGGGCGCGTCACCCGCACCTGCATGGAATCGGGTTCGTGGCAGTCCACACACGACACCGGATGCGCATGGCCCATGTCGTGCACCATTTTATTCAGTTCCTGATAGGACATCGCATGGGTTTTCTTCATGCCGGCCAGCGCATCGCCGTCGCCCAGTTCGCGGTAGACCGGCATAATCGACGCATGGCAGTGCATGCAGGAACCGGACTGCGGCTTGGTCTGGCGTTCGGTCTGCTCCTGGTCGGAGAGCATGTAGGCATGGCCGCGGCGATCGCGGTAATCAATGGAAAAGGCATAACCGAGGAACATGCGCTTGAGCCAGTGATATTCCGGCCGCTCGATCTTCTGCTCCGGAAGCGCCTCGCTGCCACCGTGACCGCCGAAGGTCGTCTTCGTGGCGAGCGCCGTCCGCTTGTAGCTGTCATATTGCTTCGGCCAGTTTTTACCCCAGACCGCCGGATCCGTGGTATCTTCATCCACCTCCACCAGGCGCACATACGGGTTTTTGGCCTCCGCCTTCCGTGCCGAAATATTCATCAGCAGCGCGACAATCAGCCCCGACGCAATGGCCGCCACCACGATCAGGCCGATGAGCATGCCGGCACTGCCCTGTTTTTTCTCTAACTTATTCATGGTTTTCCCTTTCCCGTTTCTCTCCTCGATCCGCCCCGCCGATACCGGTGGGTAAATCCCCGTGCCCGACCGTCGCATGGCAGTGAACACAGCTCACCGCATCCGGATCGGTAATGTCCCGCCTGAACATCTCGTGCACCATGTCTTCATGGCAGTCCACGCAGTTGTGCTGCAGGATCTGGTGGTTTTTTCCTTTAATCATGATCGGCTCATGAAAATTCTGGGTCGTAAACCCCTTGGAGTGGTGCCAGCCGTTTTCAGCCTTGGCGATATATTTGGCAATGAACGTGTGCGGCAGATGGCAGTCCACGCAGGTGGCGACCGTATGATGACTGGATTTCTGCCAGGAATCATACTGCGGGTTCATAATGTGGCAGTTGGCGCACGCGGCAGGATCCGTACTGAAATAGGACAGCCCCTCCGCAAAGCGGAAGGTAAAGGCACCGGTGCCTACCAGAATTCCCAGCAACACAGCCAGAACGATGACCTTTTTGTCTAACATCCTCTTCTCCCCTCCGGTAAAGCGCATTCGCCCCCGCGCTGCATACCTGAGCAATACGCTCACCTTACCTATATTTCAGAAGGTGCCTGATTTTTCCCATGTTCGGAAGGTTTAAACGCCGCCGCGGCTTATTTATACCGGATATCAATAAACTTCCGCCAAATCCGCTTGCTTCCAACCGTTGGAACACGTAAGAGAGTCACCCCTTTTGAACGGAAGCTACTTTACCATGACAGTGAACACCTTACAAACTTATCTCGTAAATGTATTGGGCTGCAAAGTTAACCAGTACGACGCCCAGCAGATCGAACAGCTGCTCGAACGCTACGGCCTCGAAAAGGCTGAACAGTCCGACGACGCCGACGTTATCGTGGTCCACACCTGCGGGGTGACCGCCGCCGCCGCGCAGAAATCCCGCCAGACCATCCGCAAAATGCAGCGCAACAATCCCCTCGCCCACGTCTTCGTCACCGGCTGCGCCGCCACCACCGAACTGACCGATGTCGGCCAGGACCCGGTATTCCGCGTGCCCGCCGGCGCCGACTGGATTCAGCGCCTCGACGAACAGCTCAGCGCCCTCGCCATGCCGGAACAGCACGGCATCAAAGGCATCGAAACCGACACCTTCACCATTTCCCGCTTCGGCGACCACACCCGCGCTTTCCTTAAAGTGCAGGACGGCTGCGATATCGGCTGCTCCTTCTGCATTATCCCCCAGCTGCGCAAAGAACCGCGCGACAAAGCCATCGAGGATGCCGTCAAAGAAGCCACTGCCCTGACCGAAGCCGGCTATCGCGAAATAGTCGTCACCGGCGTCAGCGTCGGCCTCTACGGCCGGGGACGCGGCTCCTCGCTCGCCGAAATGCTGCGGCACCTCGTTGAAGTTCCGAACATGGGAAGAATCCGCCTCTCGAGCCTGCACCCCGGGGAACTCACCGACGAACTGCTCGAGGTCTGGTCATCGCATAAAAACATTATGCCGCACCTGCACCTCTCGCTGCAGTCCGGATCCAACGCCGTGCTGCACGCCATGCGCCGGGGCTACACCGCCGAAGAATATTACGACGCCGTCGAACGCGCCCGCGCGGCCCTCGACAACCCCGCCTTCACCACCGATGTCATCGTCGGCTTCCCCGGCGAAACCGACACCTACTTCGACGAGTCCTACGACTTCTGCAAAAAGGTCGGCTTTTCCCAGATGCACGTCTTCACCTATTCCCCGCGCCCCAAAACCATGGCCGCCAAAATGGGCCACCAGGTCAACGGCGCCCTCGCCATGCAGCGCAGCGAAAAACTGCGCGAGCTCGGCGAGACCATGGCCGTCGACTATCACCGGCAGTTTCTCGATGCCGAAGTCGACGTACTCGTCGAGCGGGTTCAGGACGGAATCGCCACCGGCTACACCCCCCATTATATCCCCGCCACCTTCGCCTGTGCGGAAGAAAACCGGAACCAGGTGACGCCGATTCGGGTCGCCGAAGCTACCGCCTCCGGCATTTCAGGGATAAATAGTCTTTAATACCGTCCCCGGCATTTTTATATTCCCGACCTATGACCGACTCGCTGGATACCGAAATTCGAAATTGGCAGGGAAAACTCCTGGGCCGCTCCGTCCGCCGCACCCGCAAGTGCAAGCGGATTCTTGACGCCCTGGGCCAGGTATCTTCCTTCCAATGCCTGGAAATCAGCGAGGGCGACGGTTCCATCAGCATGAAACTCCGCGCGCTGGGCGGCAGCTGGAAAACCGCCGTCCCGACCCGCGAGGCGTCGGACTCCCTGAAACACAGCCTCAGCGAAAACATCGGCTTTATCCACGAAGGCAAACTCCCGTATGAAGACAACACCTTCGACCGGCTCGTCATTGTCGACGCGCTGAAATATATCGAAGACGATTACGGCTTCATTCATGAATGCCACCGCGTCCTGCGCAGCGACGCCTGGGTGGTCATCAGCGAAACCAAACGAGCCCCGCTCAGCCTCACCGGCCTCCTGCAGAAACTGTTCGGCCTCGGGCCGGCAACGCGCGGCGCCCGGCGCAAAGGCTACCGCGCCGCGGAACTCTTCGACCGGCTCAAGGACGGCTTCGATGTCCCCGAAACCATCGCCTATTCCAACGGCCTGCTCGAATCGGCCTCCACCCTCGGTGAAGTCATCCAGAAATCGATCCTGCCCGTCCCCTGCTGGATGATCCGCGAAGCGGTGACCCCCGATGAAATCAAACGCTATCAATCGCTCTACAACCTGGGCGGCCTCTTCTATCCCCTGGCCCAGTTGCTCGCCCTGTTTGAATTTATTCCCGGACACAAGTTTTTGGTCCGCAGCCGCCGCCGCCACTGGCGCCCGCGCCTGCAGCCCAAACTGATCGACGGCCGTTCCATCGCCGAAGCGGCCATCAACACCAAAATCGGAACCGCGGCCCCGTTTTGATTCAGTCCCCCTACAAATCCCTCGAACAGGCCATCGGCTATCGTTTCAGAAAGAAAGCCGTGCTTGAGCTTGCGCTCACGCACCCGTCTTTCCGCTACGAAAACCCGGAAACCAACGACGACAACCAGCGCCTGGAATATCTCGGCGACGCCGTCCTCAGCCTGATGGCCGCGGAATACCTCTTTGAAAACCATCCCGACTCGCGCGAAGGCGATATGTCCAAACTGCGCAGCCGCCTGACCCAGGACCGCAAGCTCGCCCAGATCGGTGCCTCCATCGGCATCAGCGAATTTATCCGCCTCGGCGTCGGCGAGCGCAAAAACGGCGGGGCCGAGCGCGCCTCCAACCTCGCCGATGCCATGGAAGCCATCATCGGCGCGGCGTGGGTCGACGGCGGGGCCAAAGCCACCAACAAAATTTTCCGGAAGGTTTTTATCCCGGAGCTCGGCGAGATGCAGGCCGCACCGGTGAAAACCAATCCCAAAGGCGCGTTGCAGGAATATGCCCAGAGCCAGGGCCACAGCATTCCCGAATATAAAACCATCGCCGCCGAAGGCCCGGAGCATGACCGCGTCTTCACCGTGGAAGTTTCAGCCTGTGGAAAAAAATGGAGCGCCAAAGCCGGCAGCAAACGCGAAGGCGAACGCCTCGCCGCTTTCCAGGCATTGGAAGACCTCAACACCGCCGACGCCGACGAAACGCCGGACGATCAGAACGACGGCACGGCGGAGAGCAGCTTGCGCGTGTAATCGTGCTGCGGGTGGTCGATCACATCGGCCACATCACCCATCTCGACAATCTCACCGTTGAACATCACCGCCACGCGATCGCACAGATTGCGGACCACCGCCAGGTCGTGGCTCACAAAGAGAAATGCCAGATCACGATCCGCCCGCAGCTCTTTCAGCAGCGCCAGGATTTCGGCCTGCACGGAAACATCCAGGGCGGAAACCGGCTCGTCCGCCACCAGCAGGTCCGGGTTCAGGGCCAGTGCACGCGCAATACAGATGCGCTGCCGCTGCCCGCCCGAAAATTCGTGCGGATACCGCCACGCCCATTCCGGATCCAGCCCGACCGCTTCGAACAGTTCCGCCACGCGTTCCCGGCGCTCGGCGGTGCCGGCCCCGATTTTGTGCACATTCAGCACATCAACAATGGCGTGCCCGACCTTCATGCGCGGATTCAGCGAACCGTACGGATCCTGAAAAACCATCTGCACTTCCTGCCGATACGTTTTCAGCTCCTGCCTTTTGAGCGACGCCACATCGATCCCTTTGAAATCAATGGTCCCGGACGAAGGATCCGTGATCCGGATAATCGCCTTGCCCAGCGAGCTCTTGCCGCAGCCGCTTTCCCCCACCAGCCCGAAAATTTCACCGGGCTTGATATGGAAGCTCACATCTTTGACGGCATGGACGGCATCCGCCCCCTTGCCATAGATGACGTTCAACTTTTCAACTGTAAGCAGATTTTCCATTTTTTATTTCTTCGGGCGCAGGCGCGGCACCGCAGCCATCAGTTGTTTGGTGTACGCATGCTGCGGAGCGTCTAGCACCTGGCGGGTTTCGCCTTCCTCGACAATCTTCCCCTTCTGCATCACGCAGACGCGATCCGCGAGATCGGAAACAATGCCGAGGTTATGGGTAATCATCAGAATGGAGAGTCCCACCTTTTCGCTGAGCTCTTTCAGCAGGTTCAGGATTTCGCGCTGCACCGTCACATCCAGGGCGGTCGTCGGCTCATCGGCCACCAGCAGTTCCGGCGAGCAGGCCAGCGCCATGGCAATCATACAGCGCTGCAGCTGGCCGCCGCTCATTTCGTGCGGGAACGCCCGGGTCAGGCGCGCCGGCAGATGCACCAGATCCAGCAGGCGGGCCACCTCGGCCTTGCGGTCCACCTCTTTACGATGAAGCTTCAGCGCCTCCTCGATCTGCCAGCCGATCGTGAACACCGGATTAAACGAAACCATCGGTTCCTGGAAAATATAGGAAATCTGACTGCCGCGAATGTTCCGGAGTTCAGAATCCTGCAAGGTCAGCATGTCCTGTCCGCCAAACATCACCTCGCCGCCGGCATAGGTGGCCTGGCGCGGGGCCAGTTTGGTCAGCGAAAGCGCACTGATACTTTTTCCGCTGCCCGACTCCCCGACCAGTGCCAGCGTTTCGCCGTGCAGAATGGAAAAGGAGACGCCGTCGACCGCTTTCACGCAATCATCGCCGCGCCCGAAATGAACGCGCAGATCTTTCACCTCGATTATGGATTTTGAATCAGTCATTGAGTCGTGGATCCAGGGCATCGCGCAGGGCATCGCCCAGAAGGTTGAACGCCAGCACCAGCAGGAAAACCGCCAGCGTGACAAAAGTCATTTCCCACCAGACGCCCTGCCAGAGGCGCATGCGGGCATTGTTGATCATCAGCCCCCACGAGGGCTGGTCCTGCACCCCGATGCCGAGGAAACTGAGGAATACCTCGGTGCCGACCGCGGCCGGAAAACGCAGGGTAAACGTCACGATAATCACGTGCATGACATTGGGCAAAATGTGCCTGAAAATAATGCGTCCGGAGCCGAGGCCCAGTGCCTGCGCCGCCTGGACATAGGTCTGCTCTTTATGCTTCATCACCTCGCCGCGGATCAGGCGGCAGATACCGACCCAGGTGGTCAGGCCGATCCCGAGGTAAATCCCCAGCAGCCCTTTGCCGACCACCATCGCGATGGCCAGAATAAAGAGCAGCCCCGGCATGGAGGCAAACGTGGAATAGAGCCAGACCACAAAGTCGTCCACTTTCCCGCCGAAATAACCCGCAATGCAGCCGAAAAACACGCCGATCGGAATAGCGATGAGCGAGGTGATGATGCCCACCTTGTAGGCAATGCTCACGCCCTGAATCAGCCGCGACATCACATCGCGCCCCAGCCCGTCGGTGCCCATCCAATGGCTGGAACTCGGCGGCTGGAACTGTAAATCCAAATTGGTCTTCTGGTACGCCGGCGTGATATCGCGGAACTCGTGCACCTGATACACAATCTCGCCGTAGACCGCCAGCAGCGTGAACACCGCAACCAGCCCCAGGCACAGCATCGCCATCCGGTTCTTCTTCAACCGCCGCCAGGCATCGCCCCATAAACTGTTCGATTTTTCAGCCATTGTTTTTATTTCAGTTTCACGCGCGGATCGACCGCGGCATAGCAGATATCCGTCAGCAGGTTCGACACCACAAACAGCAGGGCGCCGATCAGTACGATGGCGCGGACCACATCAATGTCCGCCGAGAGGATGGCATTAATACTCAGGTAACCCAGCCCCGGAATGCCGAAGAAACTTTCGAGCAGCAGCGAACCGGTATACAGGAACGGAATCGCAATCACCACGTTGGTGATAATCGGGATCATGGCGTTCTTCAGCACATGCACAAAAAGGACGCGCGGTTTCGACACGCCTTTGGCAAACGCCGTGCGGACATAATCCTTATACATTTCATCAAGCATCACCGTCCGGTAAAAACGGATATTCGAGCCCAGCCCGCTGATCACCCCGATGAGCACCGGCAGGAAAAGATATTTAGCCGACTCATAGCCCCACACCGGGAACCAGCCCAGCTTGTAGGCAAAGAAATACTGCCCCGCCACGATGAACACCAGATAGTTGATGCTCATCAGCGCAACCGAAAAGATCACCAGAAAACGGTCGATGAACGTGTCGCGGAAATAGGCGCAGACCAGCGAGAGACTGATCGAAACCACCAGGCCGATAATAAAGATCGGCACCGTCAGCGACAGCGACGGCAGCACCCCGTCTTTCAGCAGCTTGGACACCGGCTGCTTGAGGCTCTCGGAAAAGCCCAGGTCGGCACGGGCCAGCTGGCGCAGATAAAACGTCAGCTGCGAATCCAGCGGATTGCGGTTCACCATCCGCAGTTCCAGGCTCCGGAATTCCAGCGCTTTTTCCAGGGTCTGGAAACCGCCGTCGTCCCCGCCCGAAAACCGGACCTTCGCCTTTTTCCAATCCCTGGAAGCGAGCGCCTGCCCCGCCAGCGAACCTTCGCCGCGGTAGCGGATCGTCCAGACGAACTCGTCCCCGGCATCGAGCGCAAACGCGATGGGATTAATCGTGGCCCCGGGCTGAATCGTAACCGTGCCGCTCTCGGCCGAATAGGTCGCGTTTGTCCAGCCCCGCCAGCGGCCGGCCCCTTCGCTCAGGTCCTGGTCTTCATAGGCGCGGGTCCTGGCCCGCGTCCCGAAAAAGAGCGGCTTGTTCAGCCCGCGCTGTTCATCAAAATTTTCCAGGGTCTGGAGAGACACCTTTTTGCCCAGCGCAATGGCGGCCAGGTCGCCGCCCACCACATTGAACAGGAAGAACGTCAGGAGGATGACCCCCAAAACGGTCGGGATCATCTGCAGGATTCGTTTGACGATATATTTCAGCATCGGTCAGTCCTGCCCCGCCATATCGAGCTTTTGATCGCCATAAGATTTCAGCCACGCCTCGCGCACCGCGGGATTACTGCGGCGGTATTTGCCCATGCCGTAGGGATAGTCGTGCGAAACATAGTTCTCGATCCAGCTGTGTTTCACCGCAAAGCTCATCGGCTGGAACTGGAAAATCCACGGCGCATCCTCCACGATGATGCGCGACATCTCTTCATAAATCGCCGTGCGTTCCGGCGAATCAGGCATCACCCGGATCTTTTCATAGAGCCGGTCAATCTCGGCATTGCGATAGTTGGAATGGTTCGGCCCCGGCGATTCATTCTTGCTGTAAAACAGCTGCAGAAAGTTTTCCGCATCGGGATAGTCCGCCACCCACGCCAGCCGGAAGGTCTGCGCCTGACGGCGGTTCATCTTTTCGATAAAGGCGGGCCAGGTATTGTAGTTGGCCTTCAGCACCACCCCGATCTTTTCAAACATATCCGCCAGCAGCGCGGTGGACTGGCGCGTGTTCGCATCGGCACTGCCCATTTCAATATTAATTTCCAGCCGCTTTCCGGTCTTCGGGTCAATCCCCTCCGGATAGCCCGCCTCGGCCAGCAGGCGTTTCGCCTTTTCCAAATTAAAGCGGTACGGCGACGGCTCTTTCAGCTCACCCGCCAGCGGCGACGGAATAGGCCCTTCCACGGGATAGAGGCGGTTGTTCATAAACCGGTTCATCACATCAAATTCATACGCGCAGCTGAGCGCCTGACGGAGTTTCCGGTTCCGCATGTTCTGTTCCGGATCATCCACCGCGCCGACGACGGGGTCATCCCAGTTAAAGCCGAGATAGTAGACCGCCGTGTAGGGCGAGGATATCAACTCAATGCCCCGCTCGTCCAGCGAGGAGCTCAGGCTCTGGTCCGGCATCACGACCGCGTCCCAGTTATCCGGCGAAATCGCGGAGGACCCCAGCTGACCGGCCAGGAACATCATCCAGGAGGTGGTGGTGTCATCGATGACAAACTGAACCACGCGATCAGTGAACGGGAGCGGTTTACCCGCATCCTTCAACAGGCCCGCCGCCACCTGCTCCGGCGTTCCGTTCGTCGGGTAAGTCTCCACCCGCCCGGTTTCGGCCCACTTCGGACTGCGGTAAAATTCAATACGCGAATTGCGGCGCCATTCCACCAGCTCATACGGCCCCGTCCCCACCGGGTGGTTGCCGAATTCTTTGCCGTAGAATTCCACCGCTTCGTGCGGCACCACAAAGGCATAGTGCATCGCCAGGATGTAGAGCAGCTGCGGATAGGGTTCGAGCAGCGTGATCTGCAGCGTATGGTCGTCCAGCGCCTGCAGCCCTTCCACCGCCATACTGTAATCCGTCGGTGCTTCGCCCTTCGACGCATCGTGGAACGCGTTGATACCTTTAATCCGGTTATTAAACACCCAGAAACCCGACGACGCATTTTTCACATCGGCCACGCGTTTAAACGAATAGATAAAATCCGCGGCGACCAGCTCGCGCCCTTTACCGCCGGGAAAGCACGGGTTGTCGTGGAAGTAGATCCCCTTGCGGATCTTAAAGGTGTAGACGAGGCCGTCGGCGGAAACCTCGGGCATCGCCTCAGCCAGCGCAGGAATCACTTTATAGGGGCGCGCCAGGTAGTCGTATTCCAGCAGACCCTCATAGATTTTTGAAATGGCCAACGACGAGGAAACCTCCCCGCTGACCGCCGGGTCCAGGCCGCGAATGCGCGACGTCTGGCCGTAGAGCACCGACTCGCCGGGCTGCTCCGGAAAACGACTTTCCTTTTTTCCGCAGCCGCAAAATAAAAGACTCCCCGCAAACACCGCAAGCGCGGCTGGGAGGAGTCTTTTTACTGGAGGTTCAAGCCCCATTCAGATCGGAATAAACCCGGTTATTCTGCTGCGGCAGGCATCGGACCTTCAATGACCGGCACTTCAACAGCCGCCGCGTCCGCCGGCAGTACGTCCGCCTGCGGAGCTTCAACAGCCGAAGGGCCCATATCCAGCAGCGGCGCCGGTTCCATAGACGGCTGCGCAGCCGGATCGCTCTGCACGCGGTCCATCAGCGTCACATCCTTATGAGAAAACAGAACACCCAGCGCCAGCGTGGATCCCATGAAAACGATGCCGAGCGTCACCGTGGCTTTGGAAAGCACATTGCCCGCACGTGCGCCGAACAGCGACTCACCTGCGCCGGCACCAAACGCCAGGCCGAGGCCCTCACTTTTCGATTTCTGCAGCAGAACCAGACCGATCAGCAACAGACAGCAGAGAACCAGAACAACAATCAACAGTGCCTTGAGTACTAACATATTTCTTCCTTTATCTCTTTTCGGTCGAAGGCCGCTCAGTCAAAAGCCGAAAGCCACCCTGACTTTCGACTTCAGACCCGCCGACCTTCGACCGGCAGCCATGCTGCCATTACATGCCGGCTTTAACGATCTCGGCAAACGATCCGGCATCCAGTGCCGCGCCGCCGATCAGGCCGCCGTCGATGTCCGGCTGACCCAGCAGTTCGGCCGCGTTGGCCGGCTTCATGGATCCGCCGTACTGAATGCGCACTGCGTCAGCCGCTTCTGCGCCGACCATATCTTTAACCGTTGCACGGATAAATGCGTGTACTTCCTGCGCCTGTTCGGCGGAAGCGGTTTTACCGGTACCGATCGCCCAGACCGGCTCATACGCGATAACCAGTTCGGTGTAGGCATCCGCGCTGACACCCTTCAGGCCTTCGCGAACCTGAAGTTCAACCACCTTCTCCATGTTGCCGGATTCACGCTCTTCGAGCGTTTCACCCACACAGAGGATCGGGCGCAGGTTTTTCTCGAGCGCTTTGATCACCTTCTTGTTGATCCACTCGTCGGTTTCTTTGTAATACTCGCGGCGTTCGCTGTGACCCAGGATCACGTAACGCACAAAAAGCTCTTTCAGCATGGTGTGGCAGATTTCGCCGGTGTAGGCCCCTTCGTCTTCCGAAGACATGTTCTGGGAACCGACCGCAATCTGCGTTTCGGACACAACGTCGCTCACGGATTTCAGCGCGGTGAACGGCGGGCAGAGCACAACGTCAACTTCCGTGCAGTCGGCCAGCTCGCGTTTAACCGCAGTCGCCAGTTCAACGGCTTCTTCAACCGTTTTGTTCATTTTCCAGTTACCGGCAATAATTTTCTTTCTCATCAAACATCTCCATGTGTTTAAATTTATCTGGTTAACACCCTGATTTCTTCAAAAAATGAACGGGGAATCTAACGAAACCCGCCCCGATACGCAAAGGCGAAATCGCGGAAAAAGGCCGGGCCCGGACCGGCCTGCCTCCCGTTTTTCACTAAATCGCACTAATATGCTTTTCCTGAACTCAAGATTAGTGCTGATTAGTGAGGATTAGTGGTTAATTCAAAGGATTTCACCTATGCAGAAAAAACTCTTCCTCATCGACGGCATGGCCATCATTTTCCGCGCCTATTTCGGCTTCATCCGCAACCCGCGCATCAACTCCAAGGGCGAAAACACCTCCGCCGTCTTCGGTTTCGTCAACACCCTGCTCGACCTCATCCACACCTACGAACCCACCCACATCGCCGTCGCCCTCGACGCCTCCGGCCCCACCTTCCGGCACGACGAATATCCGGAATACAAGGCCACCCGCGACGAAACGCCCGAAGGCATCCGCACCGCCATCCCCCGCATCAAAAACCTCCTGCAGGCCTTCAACATCCCGATGCTCGAATATCCCGGTTTTGAAGCGGACGACGTCATCGGCACCCTCGCCCGCCGCGCCGAACAGGAAGGCTTCGAAACCTACATGGTGACCCCCGACAAAGACTTTGCCCAGCTCGTCGACGAACACACCTTCATGCTCAAACCCGGCCGCAGCGGCGGGGACGCGGAGCTGCTCAATGTTAAAAAAATCCTCGAACAGTGGGACATCCAGAAAATTGAACAGGTCATCGATATCCTCGGCCTCGCCGGCGACACCGCCGACAACATTCCCGGCGTCCCCGGCATCGGCCCCAAAACCGCCGTCAAACTGATTAAGCAGTTCGGCTCCGTCGAAAACCTGCTCGAAAATACCGATCAGCTGAAAGGCAAGCAGAAGGAAAAAGTCGAAGCCAACAAAAACCAGGCCCTGCTCTCCAAACGCCTCGTCACCATCAAATGCGACGTGCCGGTCAAGG
>JBFJYX010000027.1:0-14792 GCA_041622415.1 Pontiella sp. | reverse complement strand
CGCAGCAGGTCCTTGGTTTCATGACGGTTCAGATACTCCGCAATATCCCCGCGGATCAGTTCTTCTTCCTGAATTTGGTAGGTTGAGTCAGTCATTTCATTCCTTCCGCTAAGCGCAGAGAGCATGGCGCATGGCGTCAGCCTCTAAGCTTTCTTTTAAAATTCTCAATTTTTCTACTCTCTTCATCGAGCAGCTCAAACAATTCTTCTTTTTCGCGTTCCGAAATCAGGCCACGGCGTTCAAAGATGATCAACATGTTGGCATCTTCAAAACAGGATCTTTTGGCAAAATTCAGGAATTGAGCAAACTGCCTGTCCGAATCGGATCCGGATCCCTCAGCAATATTATTGGAAACGCTCAGCGCCGCTCCCCGAAGCTGTTCGGCAAACCGGAACTTTTTATCCGCGTCCAATTGATCAGCAATATCCAGCAGCCTGTCGCCAATAAGAATCGACTTCTGCCATATTTCTAAATCCTGGAAGCGGAATTTCGCCATGCTCTATGCCCTATGCGCCATGCCTTCTGAAAATGCTTTGCGTTTTTAGAAGTACCCGTCTTTTTTCTTATCTTCCATGGAGGAGTTGTCGCCGTCGATGACGCGGCCCTGGCGTTCGGAGGTGGTGGTCAGCAGCATCTCCTGCACGATTTCCTCCACCGTCTCGGCGTTCGATTCCACCGCGCCGGTCAGCGGGTAACAGCCCAGCGTGCGGAAGCGCACCTTTTTCATCATCGGTGTTTCGCCTTCCTTCAGCGGCATGCGGTCGTCGTCCACCATGATCAGGGTGCCGTCGCGTTCCACCACGGGGCGTTCCGCCGCGTAGTAAAGCGGAACAATCGGAATATCCTCGCGCAGCAGGTAGAGCCAGATATCAAGCTCTGTCCAATTTGACAGCGGGAAAACGCGGATCGATTCCCCCTTGTTGATCTTCGCATTGTAAAGATTCCAAAGCTCGGGGCGCTGGTTTTTCGGGTCCCACTGATGGAACTCATTCCGGAAGCTGTAGACGCGCTCTTTGGCGCGGCTTTTCTCTTCGTCGCGGCGGGCCCCGCCGAACGCGGCATCGAATTTATAGTGATCCAGCGCCTGTTTCAAACCATCCGTCTTCATGATCTGGGTATGTTTTTCAGAACCATGCGAAAACGGACTGACCTGGTCTTTACCGTCCGGGTTGATCCACACCTTGATGTCGACCTGGTATTTCTCCGCCATCAGCGAACGGAATTTATACATTTCCCGGAACTTCCACTGGGTATCCACGTGCATCAGCGGAAACGGGATTTTACCCGGCGCAAACGCCTTGTGGGCCAAATGCAGCATAACCGACGAATCCTTGCCGATTGAATACAGCATGACCGGATTTTCGAATTCTGCCGCCACTTCGCGGATAATGTGAATACTTTCCGCTTCAAGCTGCTTAAGATGCGATAGATTGTAACCGCTCATTTATCTCTCCAATAGTGCGTCATTTATTTCGTAAAGGTGAGTATTCCTATCTACATTCAGCAATTATGTCTATAATAAATACTCATTTTATTCATGCAATACACGCGCGGTTTAATACGCATATATAAAAAATCACCTAAAACGGCCAGATTAACGGCACAAATCCGACCGTCATTGCGGCCATCAGCAGCGTTAAAGGAATCCCCAGGCGCCCATAGTCGGTAAACCGATAGCCGCCCGGACCGTATACCATCAGGTTGGTCTGATAGCCCATCGGCGTGATAAAACTGGCCGAGGCCGCCATCATGGTGGTCATCAGAAACGGCATATGGCTGACGCCGAGCGACGCGGCGGTTTCCATGGCCACCGGGAAAATCAGTGCCGCCGCGGCGTTGTTGGTGATCAGTAGCGTAAACAGCACCGTGCACAAATAGACCAGCGCCAGTGAAGCCACCGGATTTCCCGGTGCCAGGGCAATCAGCCCTTTGGCCAGCCCCTCGGCCAAACCGGTCGTGGCCATCGCCGCGGCAATGCCCAGCGCCGATCCGATAACCAGCAGCACCTGCCACTCGACACTCTTGCGCGCCGCCCCCATCGAGCAGCAACCCGTGCCCACCATCAGCAGCGCCGCCAGGATCGATGCTTTCAGCATGCTCAGCATCGACGTGCCCGCCAGAACAACCATCAGCACCAGGATCGCGATGGCCAGCGGTCCTTTATGATGACGGATCGGCTGCGAATCCTCCACCTGCCCGACCAGCAGGAAATCATGCGAATCGCGCTGCCGCGGAATAAAGCCGGCGTGCGATTCAACCAGCAGGGTGTCACCGGCATGGAGCACAATGTCGCCGATCTTGCCGCGCACCCGCTCGCCGTTACGCGCCACCGCAATCACGACCGCATTATAATGCTTGCGGAAGTTGCCCTTCTTAATACTTTTTCCCAGCAGCGGACAGGTATTGGAAACCACCACCTCCACCAGGCAGCGCTCCTGCTGGGCCACGCCGATATCAAATAACAGCTCAGTCGCCGGCTCCAGCCCGTTCAGGTCGCGCAGCTCTTTAACCGAGTCAATCATTCCGACAAAAATCAGATGGTCGCCGCCCTTCAGGATCATATTCGGGCCGACCGCGCTGCGCACCCCGCCATCGCGGACAATTTCCGCCAAAAAGCAGTTCGCCAGATTACGCAGGCCCGCCGCCTCGATACTTTTTCCATCGAACGCCCCGCCGGGTTTCACCGTCAGCTCCAGCGTATATTCCCGCGGGTTTTCAAATACCGCCGAGGCCGGTTTGCGTTCCGGCAGCAGCTTGCGGGCAAACAGAAAGACAAACAGGAAGCCGACCACTGCGCACGGAATGCCGATCTTCGTCACTTCGAAAAAGGCGAGGCCCTCATTCTGGAAACGCTCCTGGTAGAGCCCGTTGAGCACCAGGTTGGTGCTGGTCCCGATCAGCGTGCACAGCCCGCCGAAAATGGAGGCAAAGCTGAGCGGAATCAGGAAATGCGACGGACTGAACTTCATCTTCCGGCACCAGCTTCCAACCACTGGAATAAACATGGCCACCACCGGTGTATTATTCAGGAACGCGCTCAGGCCGGTTACCGGCAGCATCATCCGCAGCAGCCCGCGGGCGGCATTTTTCGGGCGGCCCAGCAGGCCGGAGCCGATCCAGTTCAGCCCCCCGGTCTCCTTCAAACCGGCCACCACGATGTAAAGAACACCGACAGTAACCATGCCGCTCGAGCTGAACCCGTGCAGCGTCTGCCCCGCATCCAGTACGCCGCTGACCAGCAGTGCACCCAGGGCGCCCAGGAAAATAAAATCCGGAGGAAACCGCGTGGCTCCCAGCCCAATCAGCATCAGGAGGATGGTGCCCAGTGTGAACCAGGCCTCCCAGGTAAACTCAGCTAAACTCATCAATCAGTTCAGGCCGCTGACCACAAAATAGGGATTCAGCAGGTTTTCCTTGTTGTACGGCACATCCAACACCGAATCCGAACCGGTGGTGTATTCGCCCGCTTCAGAACCGTCGCGATATTCAAACACGCGGCCTCCCGCAGCCACCACCACCGCATGCGCCGCGGCCGTGTCCCACTCGCAGGTCGGGGCAATGCGCGGGTAGATATCCGCCACGCCCTCGGCCACCATGCACAGCTTCAGCGAACTGCCGCGCGATACGCGCTCCGCTGCACCGTACGTCGCTTCCAGCTCGGAAATAAATTTCAGCGTTTCATCATTACAGTGCGACTTGGATGCCACCACGCGCAGCGGCCGGTCGGCAGACGCGGCGTAATTGGAAACCGACAGTTCAGCGGCGTCGGCCACAATCGCATCAAACGATTTGCCCTTGCACCCGACACTCTTCCACGCCTTCGGCGACGCTGCGCCCCCGCCTTCCGACACGCCGCAATACAGCGTGTCTTCAACGGGCACATACACCACGCCCAGGACCGGCACCCCGTCTTTGATCAGCGCAATGTTCACCGTGAACTCGCCGTTCTTTTTGATGAACTCCTTCGTGCCGTCGATCGGATCCACCAGCCAATACGTCGTCCACGATTTACGCTCCGCGTAGGGAATGGCTTTGCTTTCCTCGGAGAGCACCGGATACGGCGTGGTTTCCAATGCCTGGACAATAATTTCGTGCGAAGCGGTATCCGCCTCCGTCAGCGGCGATTCGTCGGCCTTGAATTCAACCTCAAAATCGCGCGCATAAATATCCAGAATGGCGTCGCCCGCTTCGAGCGCCGCCTTTACTGCAGTTTCAATCATTTCAGTTATTCCACCGTTACAGATTTGGCCAGGTTGCGCGGCTGGTCGATTTCGCACCCGCGCGCCGCGGCAATGTGATACGCCAGCAGCTGCAGCGCAACCACCGTCGGTACCGTCGCAATAGCCGGCGGACAATCCGGCACAACAATAATATCATCAAAGCCGTCCGCAACGCCCTCGTCGCCGGCGCTGACCACCGCAATGACCGGCGCGTTGCGCGCTTTGCACTCTTCCGCATTGCCGAGCGTCTTTTCCTTGCCCGGAATATTGTTCAGCAGGGCCACGACCGGCGTATTTTCCTGCAGCAGGGCAATCGGACCGTGCTTCAGTTCGGCCGCATGGTAGCCCTCGGCATGCACATAGCTGATCTCTTTGAGCTTCAGCGCGCCTTCCAGCGCCGCCGGGTAGAGATACCCGCGGCCGATGAAAAATGCGTGCTCGCATTGGGCATATTTCTGCGCCACGGCCTTGATGGCGTCGTTCTGCTCCAGCACCTCTTCCACCAGTTCCGGCAGCCGCTGAATCCAGCGGGCAAACTCAGAACCGTCGTGCCCCGGCATACGGAGGGTAAGTGCAATCTTCAGCGCTAGCATCAGCATCACCGATACCTGGCAGGTAAAGGCCTTGGTCGACGCCACGCCGATTTCCGGCCCGGCGTGCAGATACACCCCGCGGCCGGTTTCACGCGCAATGGTCGAACCCACCACGTTGCACAGGCCGGCGACGAGCGCGCCCTTCTGTTTGGCCTCGCGCACCGCGGCCAGGGTATCGGCCGTTTCGCCCGACTGGCTGATCGCAACGACCAGGTCGTTCGGCGTAATGATCGGATTGCGGTAGCGGAATTCCGCCGCCTGTTCGACTTCCGCATTCACACCCGCCATTTCCTCAACGGCATATTCGCCGACCATGCCGGCATGCATCGAGGTGCCGCAGCCGACCACCAGCAGACGGTTGATCTGCGCGGCGTCGCGTTCGGAAAAATCGAGGCCGGACAACACCGCCGTACCCATCTCCAGGTCGAGACGGCCACGGATCGCGTTCCGAATGGCCTGCGGCTGCTCAAACATTTCCTTGAGCATAAAGTGGTCAAAGTCGCCCTTCTCGGCCGAGCCTTCATCCCAGTCCATGGCGGTGACTTCGCGGTTGATCGGCGACCGGTTCACATTGCACATTTCCATGCCCTGATCGGTGATCACGGCCATATCAAAGTCTTCGAGGTAAACCGCATCCCGCGTGTGCGGAATAATCGCCGAGGCATCGCTGGCCACCAGCGTTTCATTCCGCCCGATCCCGATCACGATCGGGCTGCCGCAGCGCGCCACGACCATTTTGGCCGGCTCGTAATCGGTGATGACCACAATGCCGTAGGTCCCCTTCACCTGCTGCAGGGCTTCACTGACCGCGTCTTCGAGATTGTCTTTGTATAAGTAGGAAATCAGCTGAACCAGCACCTCGGAATCGGTATCCGTGACACATTCAATCCCCTTCTGCGAAAGCACCTTGCGGATATCTTTATAGTTTTCGATGATCCCGTTGTGAACGAGGGCAAAATGGCCGGTCACATCAACGTGCGGATGCGCATTCAGCTCGTTCGGCGGACCGTGGGTCGCCCAGCGCGTATGCCCGATGCCGAGCGTTGATTCCGTGATGGTTGCGCTCGGGTTGGCAAACACCTTGCTTCTGAGGTCCCGGATCTTGCCTGGATTTTTAATCACTTCGATGCCGCCGTTATACAGGCAGGCAATACCCGCGGAATCATATCCGCGATACTCCAGCCGACGAAGCCCGTCTACCAGAATCTCGGCCGCTTTCCGTTTTCCAAAATATCCTACAATACCGCACATATATTTAATCCCTGATTTGATTTCTCACACTTACACGGACTTCCAATGACCGGAACCGTAATTGACTTCATGGGCTACGGGTAGCACAAAAAAAGCCAATTTAGGCGCGCTGCCGCCCTCGGTCACTCAGTAACAGGCTGAAACCTTCCTTAAAATTCTTCACATATAATGAATATCCAGTCATGGGATATCCTCCGGCTGACTGGCGGTCAGTCCGCCGGCCTTAATTGATTCCGATGCTCCAGGGCGTCCGACGGAAACTCCGCCTCAACCAGCGTGCCGAGCATTTCAAGCAGCACGCCGACGCGGTCCTCCGCCGGCATCACTTTGATAACCTTCACCTTAAGTCCCTGCATGGAACCTTCCAGGATCGTCGTCTCGTCACCGACCGCCAACGGCGCGGCCGCATCGAGCGTTTCTTCTTCGTCGAGATCCTTGCGCACCGTCTCCAGCACCTCGGCCGGTACGGGAACATAGGTATCGTGAAAAACGGGAATAGTCAGCACGCCCGGCGAATACGCCACCGCACGCTTCATCAGCGAAAGGTCAAACCGAACAAAAAAGTAGCCGGGAAAAAGCGCCTCCTGGAACCAGACCGGGCCCCGCGCGGTTTTACGGCGGAAACGGATCTGCGGACAGAACACCTCAAGCCCCAGTTGCGACGCAATCTGCGCCGCTGCCGCCCGTTCCTTTTTCGGCTTCGAACGCACGCAATACCAGTGTTTGCCCTCTGGAAATTTGGCCGTCATGGCTATTTACCGATCAGCTTCAGAATCAGCGGCAGGGTTTTACCCGCCCGATACTGCCAGTTTTCAAGCAGCTCCACTTTGTCGACCAGCACATCCCTCGATTCCGGATCATACCCGTCCAGCAGCTCCCGAATGCGGGCCACCCGGTCCTTGCCGCTCTCCACATGCGGCAAAATCTCTTCCTGGGCAAAGCCGGATGCAATCTTGCGCAGCGACGTTTCCGCCACATAATAATCCTTCCGGTCGCCGGGAACATAAACAATGCGGATCGCGCCGAAGGAGCGCAGAATTTTCAGCCCCTGGCTCGTGGAGCCCTTGCTGATATTCAGGCGGAGGCGGCAATCATCGAGACAAAGCGGCTGCGTGGAGACAAAAAGTATCCCGTAGATTTCCCCGACCGATCGCGGAAGGTTCAGCACATCCGCCATGCGCGTGAAAAACGCAATCACTTCCCGTTCAAATTCATCCAGTGTCTGGATGCTGGCCATGGACTCATTCATGATGTTCAAAAAATACTGAACATCAGGGACTTTGCAACCGCCAAATCAGTCTAATTCGGGAACGCTGGGCCGCCATTCAAGGGAATAACGCACCCGATATCCCCCATATCAGGGCCATTCAATTCATATTCCGGTCGCCGCCGGATTTTAAAACGGCAGCATCCAATCGGGATCTTCCAGATTTTTTTGCTGCGGACCGGGGGTGCTGCGCCCGTTTTTAACCTGGGCTTCAAACAGCCGGCTCAACTCGGTTACCACTTCCGGATGCTGGCTGACCAGATCCCGGGTTTCCTTGATATCCTCTTTCACATTGTAGAGCTCGCGGGTGAAGGTTTTGGTCTTTCGATTATACAAAAAGATCAGCTTCCAGTCGCCGCGGCGGATCGCATAGCCGCCGTCAAAATCATGATGAATCACCGCCGGATCTTCCGCCCGGTTTTTCCCCTGATAGAGCGGCAGGATATTGTGGCTGTCCGGCCCCGCATTTTCATCCAGCTGAACGCCGGCAATCTCGGCGGCCGTCGCCATGAAATCGTTCAGACAGATCGTGGCATCGCAGGAACTGCCTTTCGGCGTCTGTTTCGGCCAGCGCACGATATAGGGCACGCGATGTCCGCCTTCATACAGGCTGCGTTTCTGGCCCCGGAACTGATGAACCAGGTCACAGCCCATTTTTTTCAACTCATTCAGCTCTTTACCGGTGCTCCCGTTGTCGGTGCTGAAAATGACCAGGGTGTTATCGGCAATGCCCTGCTCATCCAGGGACTGGAGAACCGCCCCGACGGCCGCATCGGTCTGCATAATCCAGTCCGCATACGTATTCAGCCCGCTCCTGCCCTTGAATTCATCCGAAGGTGCGATCGGCGTATGCGGCGAGTTGAGCGAAAAGTAGAGAAAGAAGGGCTTCTCCCCTTTCGCCTTTTCCGCAATGTAACGCTGCGCATCCTGGGTCAGGGCCGGCATCACGGCTTCCAGCGTCCAGCCCGGCACCATCGGACCGGGAAGACCGAACATGTCCGCAGGCTTCGGAACCGTCGGCTGCTCGACAATCTGATTGTTTTTATAAAAAACATAGGGCGGCATGTTGGGAATATCGTCACCGAAATAATAGTCAAAGCCGTGATCCACGGGACCGCCCTTGACGGGCTTCGTGAAGTCGAGCTTCTTCCAGTTGTACTTCAGATTGACCGCCGAGAAATCGCCGCAGTTAACAAAAAGGTGCTGATCCAGGTTCATCTCTTCCGCGATGGTCTGCCCGTCCTTATTCGTAAAATCGAGCCCCAGATGCCACTTGCCGACCATGCCGGTGTCATAGCCCGCATCACGCAGCACCTCGGCCACCGTCACAATTTCCGGTTCGATCAAAGAGGGAAAGAACGCCCACGTCACCCCGCTTTTCAATCCGGAACGCCAGCTGTAGCGCCCGGTCAGTAGGCCGTAACGCGTCGGCGTGCAGACCGAGGTATCGGAATGCGCATCCGTAAAATTCATCCCCTCTTCAACCAGGCGGTTCAGGTGCGGCGTCGGAATGGTGCATTTTTCGTTATTGGCCTGCACCGAGCCATAGCCCATGTCATCGCCCAGAATAAACACAATATTCGGCCGCTCCGCCGCACTCACCCATGTGGCCAAACACAACACAAACCAACCCACCGTTTTTACTTTCATATTTTTCATTTCGTTACGCCCTTTATGCTGACCACCCTCTGCTCCTGAAAGATAAGACATGAATGCTTCCTGCCTTTACCATTCCTGTCGAGACCATAAGCCATCCATAACCATATCGGAAAAATATAACTCGGATATCGCACTTTTTGGGGATGCCATGCGTTTAAAAGTTGCATGGAAATGCAGGCCACGCCCCCGATAGAGGGGTGCTCCGATCGGCCTGCTTGAGCGGGCTCCCGCATTTTCCTCATTCGCTGGAAAAGTTTTAGAGGACCGAAGGATGAATCAAACGCCGTCCCCGACGGAGATGCGCAGCCGCAAATATTTCTGATCCGTTTCTGCAGGGACCCGGTTGGTTACCGCCTCAAATCCGGGCTCCGCCGGACCGCGTCCGGTTTCCATGATTTCAGAAGTACTCCAGGCGTTCGTGAGCAGATTATCCGATGCATCCAGCTGATAGCTCAGGTGCCGGTCCGCCGCATCGGTTCGCCGCTGGTAGATGTGCTCGAACCAGTTGGTTCCGCTGTCATGAATCATTTCAAACGCCGGGGACACCGCCGCGGGGTCCGCACTCGTCGGCACGCCGCCCAACCCATACTCCATCAGGTTGTTGAGCCCGTCGCCATCGCTGTCGATCAGGGCATCCAGCGGCGAATCCGGATTCAGCCCGTATGCGTTTTCAAAATAGTTCGGCAAGCCGTCGGCATCATTATCCGCCATGCGCACAAAACGCGCGGCGGTGGTCTGGGTCCGATAGGCATCCAGTTCGCCCAGCAGGTCCGTTCCGGCCTGCGCGGTCAGAGTACTGCGGATGGCATTCGTATCCGTCAGGCTCACGACCAGATTGGTATTTTCACCCATATCGAGGATGAGATTAAACAGCTGCTTCGGCACCCCCTGATTCACCCCTTCCGCAACGGATTCATCCAGCTTGATATTGCCCGAATCCCACGAGTGGCCATTTCCGCCGCCGGTGGCGTCGATAAACTTCCAGCCTTCAATCGTTTTAAGCCCCAGGCAGCTGTACATGGAACTGATAATGATGGACGGACGGCGGACGGGCGGCTTTTGCTGCCCGCGCAGAATGTTCAGAAACGACTCGCCGTCGGGGGCCACATCGGCCGGAAGCTCCGCGCCGAGAAAAGCCGCGATCGTGGCGAAGATATCGCCCTGCCAGATCAGCTCATCACTCACCACGCCCGGCGCGGCCTGCCCCGGCCAGCGCACAACAAACGGCACCCGCGTTCCGCCTTCCCATACATCCCGCTTATTGCCGCGGAACTGACCGTTGGAATCGCGGCCGTTCGCAATACTGTCGAGCATCGCGGAATTTTCCGGTCCGTTATCACTGGTGAAAACCACAACGGTATTGGTGCCGAATCCATGGCTGTCGATGGCATCCAGCACCCGGCCGATCCGATCATCCACTTCCGCTAAAAAGCTCGCATAATTATAAGGTCCGGCATTGGTAAACGCCGGGGTGATGGCCCACGGCTTGTGGGGGGAATAGAGCGAAACATAGGCAAAGAACGGATCGGGATCCTCGCTCTGGGCGCGCGCGGCGAAATATTCCTCCACCTGCGCAATCATTTGCGGACCCGCTTCAACCTGTTTGTACGAGGGATCCCCCAGGCCATCACTGGACCCGGGTTCCCCGACCACCGTTGAGTCGAGTTCTGCGGTCGTGAAATAATGGAAGGCGTCGGTCTGCACGGCATCCCGATAGCCGCCGGCTCCTCCGTTCAAAGACGCATCCCAAAACTGCATGCGATCATCTTCCAGATAGACATAGGGTGCAAAATTGATCGAAACCGCCAGGCCGCGGAACATATCAAACCCGTTGGCAACGGCATGGTGTTCCACCGGCCGCCCCCAATCGACCGTGGACGGGTCCGTCGGGTCAAACAGCGGATCCCCGTTCACAATGCGGGTTCCGTTGGTGGCATAAAAAGCGCCCCCCAGATGCCACTTGCCGAAGGCCGCCGTATCATACCCTTCCTCTTTCAAAAACTCGGCGATCGTGACATCGCTGGCGCGCGGCAGCTCATCCCCTCCGACCTGCCCCCCGTATTCCTTGGTGATGCCGTCAAACTCCCGCCAGTTATACTTCCCGGTCAGCAGCGCGTAGCGACTGGGCGTACAGACCCCGTTGCTGGAATGGGCCTGCGTAAACATCATCCCCGCGGCCACCAGTCCATCCACGCGCGGCGTATTCACCGGGCTGGATACCCCGCAGTAATCGCCATAGGCCGATATATCACTGAAACCCATATCATCAGCATAAATAATCACCACATTCGGCGGGGTGGCCGGCGGAGTAAAATCCGGCAGGGATGCGGGATCGTTGGTTGACGTGCCGAAGGCGTTTTCAGCGGCATCGCTATAGCTGTCGCCATCGCTGTCGACAAACGGGTTCACGAACCCCGGCACGGGTGTCGGCTCCGGGGCCGGCTCCGACGTGACCTCAATGTATCCATCGAGATCGCGAAACCGTTCGTTGGAATCCGCCACCTGGGTCAACACCAAGGCATCGCCCGACACATCAAAGGTTAAACCGCCATTTGCAGACAGCATTTCGGAGGACAATCCCGTTCCTTCACCATAAATGACACTGCTTCCTGCAGTAGCCCACAGGCCGTCAAAGCCCTGGGAAATGACGGAGCCGAGATCCGATGTCAGAGACAGGTCGGTGACGGTGAACTTCAACGATTCCCCCTGGGCCAGCGTTCTGACGCTGCTGCCGGCGGGATCAACAGCAAACTCGTTGTCTCCCAGATAGAGTGGTTGGTTTCCGTCTCCCAGCGTCACCGACGAACTCGCAGGAGCACTCAGGTTCCAGGTGGTATTGATAAACCCCTCCACCTTGACCTTCCATGACATTGAATCGTTGGCAGCGCCGCCGCCATCCAGATCATAATTCACGATCGAGAAGGAATAGACCCCGACCTGGCCTTCGTTGGCCAGTTGGGTAACGGTTAAGTTCGCCGCAGTCAGGGTGATTCCGTCAACCTGGACGCTGAACGTGGTTCCAATGGTCCCTCTCAGGTTTTCGAACGTTACACGCTTTGCAACAGCAACCGATGCCGAGCAACCCAGTGCGATAAGAAGGGCTAAGGTTTTATTCATCGTCTATCCTTTTTCATTTTCTGTTGCTGAACCATCGAAGGAACAAGCTTGGCTAAAAGCGAATTAATCCGCTTCTCTGACCCGGATGAACAGACTCGGATTCGCATCAATATATTGATTCAGCCTGAACGAAAGGGTTTCCGTTCCATCTTCATTATCGGCCGGTCCGGCAACCAGCGTCAGGTCGGATTCCATCAGCCCCATGCTGCGCGGGACCCATGATGCTGTCGTGAGGTTGGTCGAGGTTTCTATAAGATAGTCCGCCGGGGTGATCACCCGCGTATAGGTCATGCCCGGATAGTCCTGTCCGCCATCCTGAATGACCGCAAAGGACACAGCGGCAACCGCAGGTTCTATCGCCGAAACCGTAAACGATCCGTCGAGATCCCGAATCCGCTCGATGTTGACCGCCGAAGTGACCACCAAAACGGTATTCGTTGAAAAAGTCAGTGCGCCGTTATTCGTCGTTTGCTGCGATTCCAAACCGCCTGCACCCTCGCCGTAAATATAGGAACCGCTCGTCCCCCAGAGTCCGCTGAAACCATCGAACTGTGCGGCGTAACCGGCGTCCGCCGTCAGAACCAGGTTTTCAACGCTGAACTGAAGTGATTCTCCCGGCCCTGTAAACCGGGTGTCGGAGCCCGAAACGCCGAATTCATTATCCATCGTACCCACAAGTACGTTCGAGCCCAGCGTAACCGAAGAATCGTTGCCGTTCAGCACAAAGGATCCGCCTGCGTACCCTTTGACCCGGATATCCCAGCTCAGGGAGTCGGTAAAGGTTCCTCCGCCATCCAGATCCTGATTAATGAGACTCAGCGAGTAGACCACGTCATTCCCGTTGGTCGCCTTCGTTATGCCGACATTGGGATCGGAGATGGGCAGACCGTTAATCGTCCCTTCCGAAAGATTGCCGCGCAGGTCATCAAACTGCACCGTGGTGGTCGGGATGCCGCCAGGGTCCACGGTAATCTCGAGCGTGGCGCTGTTCGTGCCGCCGTTATCATCGGCAACCTGAACCGTAAAGTGATTCAGCCCCACGTCTACCGCGGTCGGCGTGCCGGAGAGCATGCCGTTGGTTGCAACACTTAACCAGGTCGGCGCGGAGACCAGTCCGTAGGTCAATGGATCATGATCCGCATCGGTGGCGCTGCCGCCGATAGTGCCGGTATAGGCCGAGTATGCGGTTGCATTGCTTTTTACAATGGGATCCATCGTGAAGAACGGCACGTTGTTGGATACGGCGATTTGAGCGATGACGTTGGTCATGAACGTTACCGTATCCGCCCGGAGAATGGACAGGTTATCCGAGACATCCACATTCCAGGTCCATGCCCCGCCCGCGTTCATGCACCGCCCCATCCAGTCGGCCGCCTGTCCCAGCTCCCAGACATTCGTTCCGCTGTTCCAAGCCGTCCCCATCGGCATAAACATATGCCCGAGGGATTTCCGTCCCGCATCATCAAAATAGCCATCCGGCGTATCTTCAATTGAAGTCAGCATCGGCAGGTTCGATGAATCGTTCGCAGGCACCTGTGCCAATGGCGTCGGATGGCCGGCAGTAAAATCTTCCACATCCGGGTTATTGTTCATGAGCGGAACATGCTGCCCTTCGTTAAAGGCGATCACCGCATGGGGATTGGCTGCAGTCACGACATCATGCAGCAAAGGCATATTGCCCAGACCCGCATGGTCAAACCACCAGCCGTCGATCAGCGTGCCATAGCGTTGGGCATACTCATCGACGATCACTTCGGCATAGGCCTGCATATACGTGGAGGTCGTTGTATTCCCATACACACTCTCCACATAGTTGCTCCAGTTATCCATCGCCTGCGAGGTAAACACCCCCGGGCTGACTTCGACCGAGTCATAGGCATTTTCGGCCCCATGCTTCAACATGGCGGGCCCCTGCGTAGCCATATAGGCAATCACTTTGATCCCGTTCGTCTGGAAGCCCTGCGCCATCTCCATGAACAGATCCCGATCATTATCCGGCGTGGATCCCGGATTGATCGCACTCAGCACCGAATGCGGGGCGATATATGCATCCCCATGGGCGGCATCGGACAGGTTGAAGATGACATACTTTACACCGGGAATACTCTTTACCTGCGACACCAGGGTATTGACATCCCAGTTCGCGATTTGCGATTTATCATCCGCTCTGAATCGAAAACCGATGCCCCATTCTCCTGACATCCAGTGCGCCGCAGGCAAGACGCTTACGACGGTGAGCAGCCCCGTGTTCTCCGCAAACGAGTAGTCAACGCCGTTCACGCTGATGCTCCAGACCCCGTTGGTCTCCGAGAACGCGCCGGCGCTGCTCGCCAGACGGAAGGTGGCGCCGAACGTTTCGTCGAGGCCGGCGACGTCCACGAGCTGCCACGAATCGCCCAGCGCGGGTTTGGCGACCGGAAGATCCAGCATAAAATCGCCTTCGAGCGCAACCGTCCCCGAACCCGACAAGACATTATTGACGCCGTTCGACCCGATGATGAAAACCAGTTGAGCGTCATCCGACAAGGTCAGTGCGCCATCTACCGTCGTGTTACCCGTATAGGTATTGGTGCCGGCAAACACCGTCATGCCGGTGCCCGCCAAAGTGATATTCCGGGATGCCCCCTCTATGCCTTTAGCAAAGATCAGGCTCCCCGCTCCGTTGTGCGTGATATCCAAATCGCT
>JBFJYX010000026.1:0-14943 GCA_041622415.1 Pontiella sp. | reverse complement strand
CGCCGCCGCCGCCGGAATGATCGTCTCGCCGTCAATACCGCCGTCGATCGCAATATCGACCCAGTCGGCCATGCGGCGGATCTCCATCACCTTCTCTTCAACATACGACAGGTATTTCTGGCCGCCGAATCCCGGATGCACCGACATCACCAGCACTTCATCCACCCAGCGGTTTTCCAGACATTGGAAAATCGCCTGCGCCGGCGTTTCCGGATTCAGGGTGATCGCCGGGCGCTTGCCGGCCTTGCGGATTTTTGCGAGCGTCTTCTGGATATTGCAGACCGATTCGATATGAATCTGGACCGTGTCCGATCCGGCACGGATAAAAGCATCAATGTGATCCTGCGGCCGCTTGACCATCAGGTGTACGTTCTGGGGAATGGAAACCGTGGCCGCCGACATTTTCACCACGTCCGGACCGAAGCTGATGTTGGGCACAAAAACCCCGTCCATCACATCCACATGAATCTGGTCCGCCCCGGAATCCTCGGCGCGTTTGCATCCTTCGGCCAGTCGACCGAAGTCGGCGGCAAGAATGGACGGCATAATATTAATTTCGGGCATCATTAAAATCTCCTGGAAAAGCGCGAACGGTAGCCAACCCCGCCTTTTCAGTCAAGACCCGCCCCCACCCGATCACGGCGGAAACGAAAACCTGCAATCCGCTCGGAATTCACGGGTTTTTCAAAAGGCACCCTAAAAAAACCGATTTACCACTTGCATCCCGAAATAAAACCGATACTTTCTACCGCCTCTTAACGAGAAAAGATTGCGGGGTAGAGCAGCCCGGTAGCTCGTCAGGCTCATAACCTGAAGGTCATTGGTTCAAATCCAATCCCCGCTACCAATTTTATGTTAGACCAGATTTATGATTGCGGGGTAGAGCAGCCCGGTAGCTCGTCAGGCTCATAACCTGAAGGTCATTGGTTCAAATCCAATCCCCGCTACCAACTTGAAGACCGACTGGAAACAGTCGGTCTTTTTTTGTGCTCCGATTTCGTCAGCGGGCATGTGCGGAATTTGGCCGGGCGGAGGCCCCGCAGCCGGGGACCCGCAAAAAAAAGACCCAGCCTTTTGGGCTGAGCCTTTTAAAATGGTGCTCGGGATGAGAGTCGAACTCATACGGGATTTAACTCCCACAAGGCCCTCAACCTTGCGTGTCTACCAATTTCACCACCCGAGCATCGTGTGAAATAAGGTGGAGGAACATACCCACGGGGCGCAGGCGGTTCAAGCGGTAAAATATAAAAAGTTCACCCGTCGCAAATGCCGCCATTCAAACCCGCGCATTTCCAGCGGTGCACTTGGCCGGTTGAATACCAAAACCCCTTTTCATTATAAGGAAAAGCGGATACGGTTTCAGTTCGTTGAACGGGGCAATTGATTATGAGTGCGAATCCGAAAAAAATACTTAAAACCGCGGGATACGTACTGGGCGCCCTGCTTCTCCTGCTGATCCTGACGGGGCTGTTCTGGCTGGGGCCCACCGTAAAACTGCTCGTCACCACCATCGGCCCGAAAGCTCTGGGCACGGATGTTCGCCTGGAAAAACTGAAAATCAGCCCGATCAAAGGCACCATTTCCCTGAAGGATTTCGCCATCAAAAACCCGAACAGCTTTGGACGCTCCAACGCCGTATCGCTGGCGAGCCTCGAAGTGTCGGTCGATATGGCCTCCCTGTTTTCCAGCACCATCCTCGTGCACCGGGTGGAAATCGACAGCCCCTATTTTATTTATGAGCAGGACCGGCAGCGCGACAACATCACGGAATTCATCCGCAACGTGCAGGAATTCGTCAACTACGATCCGGATGCCCCGCCGAAACCGGAAAAAGAAACCGATAAGGATGAGGAAGAAAAACCCGGGAAGGTGGTGCTGATTGAACAGCTGGCAATCCGGGATGTTCAGCTCAACCTGGCCAATACCCAGGACCACGCACTGGACCTCGGCATCGGCTTTGAATCGCTGGCCGTCAGCATGACCAACGGCACCGTATTCCTCGACAACGTCTACATCCGCAATCCCGCCCGCCTGGAAACCCCCAACCTGTTCACGCTCGACGGACTGCATGTCCTGATGGATCCGGAATCGATCTATTCCACCAACCTCCATTTTAAATCAATCCGCATCCTCAACCCCCACGCCTTCATCGAACACAATCCCGAAACCGATACCGCGGGCGAATTCCTCAAAATCGCCGCAAGTCTCGCGGAAAAAATACCGACCCATGCGCCGCAAGCCGCGGCCGCCCCGCCGGTCGAACACGCGGAAGCCGACACCGGGGCGGAGGCCTCCGCACCGCCGACACAAATTACGCTGGACCTTTTTGAGATCGACGACCTTCAGCTGCACGCCGTGAATATCGGCGACCCGGACCTCGATGTGCATCTCGGCATGAATCATTTCACCGTGGAGCTGGAAAAGGGCGCAATCAACCTGGACCGCTTATACCTCACCAACCCCGCCCGGCTGACCACGCCCGACGTCTTTTCGATCGACCGCATAGCCGCCCGGCTTAAACCCGGATCGCACCGGGAAGAAACGTTGGTAATTGAGGATCTGCAGATCATCAAACCCAACGCCTTTCTTGAGCTGAACACCAACAACAACACGGTCAGCGAATTCCTGCGGCTGGCCAACGGCTACATCGAGCGTATTCCGGCCTACACCATTCCCGAACTCCCCCCAGCGCCGGAGCAACCGGCCCCGGCACAACCCGCCGCCGCATCCGCCCGGAAAGCCCCGCCGTTTGAGCTGCAAAACCTGACGGTCGATGACATCGATCTCTACCTGCTCGACACCACAGACACCAACCAACCCTCCGCGACACCCCGGCTGCTCGCCGGCATCGATGAAGTTTCCGCCCGCTTGTCCGAGGGCCTTCTGCACATCGACAATATCCGTATTCCCAATGCGCTGGGATTCGCCGCAACCAACCTTTTCCATCTCAACCGTATTGCCGTCGAGCTGGAACCGGACAGCCTCCTCTCGGATCAGGTGGTCATCAATACCATCCATATCGATTCGCCACAGGCGGATCTCGAACAGACCGAAACCAGCGGAAATGTCGCCAGCCTCCAGGCCATCCTCCGTCAGTTTGCTCCGCCTCCGGCAGACGGAGCCGCCCCGCCGACGGCGGAAGCAAAGGAACCGGAAGCAGAAACCCCGCCGGTTCCGATTGCCGAGCAGCCCGTGGTCCTCCACCACCTGATGGTCACCAACCTGAATGTAAGGATGAAACTGCCCGTGAATACCAACACAACGCAAACCGCCGGGTTCGGCATCAAAGGCCTCAACCCCATGGGGCAGATCGGAAAACTCAACCCCCTCGCCGCGAGCGCCGAAGAAGACGAAACCGACCCCGATGCCCCCCTCACTCTGGCGGCATTCCGCAACCTCTCGCTGGAACCGCTGAAAGGGATGCTCCACATCAACGAGCTGCGCATTTCCAACCCGCCGAATTTCTCGCGGCGCGACATGGTCAACGTGGAGCACTTCAGCATCAACCTCGATCCGGATACGGTCCAGAGCGACATCCTCAGGATTCAGGATATCCAGCTGACCAATCCCCGCGTGCGCTATGAACGCCAGATCCTCAAAGACAACATCAAAGCCTTTAAGGAAAACATCGAACAGGCCACCCTCCATCGCGACGAAATCACCGCCAGTCCCGTGGTCGACGTCGAGCCGGCCGACACCCCCGAGACGGAAGAGGACGGACAGAAGGTCATCATTGACCGCATTTCAATTAACGGCTGTATCGTCTACGCCAAGCTCTCGGCCCTTCCGACCCTGCCCATTCCCCTGCCCCTGCCGGTGCTCAAAGACATCGGGAAAGAAAAAGGCGGCGCCACCCCGGCCGAAGCCGCTACGCAGGTTTACGACACGTTCTATGAAGAAATGATCAGCGCAGTGGGCAGTGCCACCGGCTTTGCCGGGGACGCCCTCAAGGGCTTCGGCGGCCTGACCTCCGACATGATGAGCGGGGCCAAAGACGGCGTCGGCAACATCACCAAAGGGTCCAAGGAAGCGGTCAAAAAAACCGTCGAGAAAACCCGCAGTACGCTGAGCAAACGCCGGCGCGCCGGCGGAAAACCCAGCGCGGCCCACTGACCACCGTCCAATCATTGGAAAAGTGCCCGGTCCGTGAAAACGAAAAGCCCCCCGGCATTCCGGAGGGCTTCTTCATTTCCAGGGGTTGGAACCCGCTGGAAAACTATTTATCGCGCGGAACGCGGTGTCCCGTTCCGCCGCCGGACCGTTTCTGGCCGGGACGATGATGCCCGCCGCCCGAACGGCGGGGTCCTCCACGATGGCCTCCCTGCTGCGGACGGCGTGCCCGCGGCTTGCGCGGCGGGGCCGCCGGCAGTTCCGCCAGCATCTCCTCGGTCGGCATTTTGCACGGCAGTTCCATGCCCAGCAGCTCTTCAATCTTCGGCAGTTCGAACGATTCCATTTCGCAGGCAAACGTGATCGACTGACCGGTTGAACCGGCGCGGCCCGTACGGCCGATGCGGTGCACGTAGTCATCCGGGTTTTCCGGAATGTTAAAGTTCACCACGTGGCTGAGGCCGTCGACGTGAATCCCACGGCCGGCCACATCAGTGGCCACCAGCACTTTGACCTTACCGGCTTTGAAGTCTTCCAGAATGCGCATACGCTTTTTCTGGGTCACGGCACCGGAGAGCATTTCGCACTTGTGTCCGTAACGGTCGAGATCTTCGGAAAGACGCTCAGCCTGGTCGCGGCGATTGGTGAAGATAATGATCCGGTCCGGATTATCGTTTTTGATGATGTTGTAGAGCAGGGTGAATTTCTGGTCGTCGGTTACAATGAAGACCTTCTGCTCCACCGTATCAACGGCCACCTGTTCCGGCTCAATATCAATCCGCTCCGGATCCACCATCCAGGCCGCAGCCAGGCGCATTACGTCGTCGGACAGCGTGGCGCTGAACAGCACGGTCTGCCGTTTTTCCTTCGGCGGCGTTTTGTAAATGATGCGGCGCACGTCCGGAATAAAGCCCATATCGAGCATGCGGTCGGCTTCGTCGATCACCATGATTTCCGCATTGTGGATATTCACGACGTTCTTGCTCTCGAAGTCGAGCAGACGGCCCGGCGTGGCAACCACAATGTCAACGAGACCGTCTTCGAGGTCGCGCTGCTGTTTGTTGTAATCCATGCCGCCGTATAGCACCACGGTCCGCAGGCCGGTGAATTTATTCAGGCCGACGGAGTCTTCGCCGATCTGCATCGCGAGCTCGCGGGTCGGCGCAATAATCAGCGCACGCGGACTCGCCGCACTGTGTTTTTCGAGCGGATTGTTCAGGCAGTGGTTGATGATCGAAATCAGGAACGCGGCGGTTTTACCCGTACCGGTCTGGGCGCGGCCGGCCATGTCGCGGCCTTTCAGCGTGCCCGGCAGGATCTCGCCCTGAATCGGCGTGGCATATTCCCAGCCCAGCGCCTGAATGCTCTGCATCAGTTTCGGGTGCAGGCCCAGGTCGTGAAAACGCATTTTGCCTTCAACCGGTTCAATGTTGAAGCTTTCCGGATCCCACTCGACCTCTTTCACCGGCTTGCGCTCGGTGGCGGAGGTGGCCGGCTGACGCTCTTCGCGCGGCTTGCGTTCCCGCGGTTCGCGTTCGCCCTCATCGCGCGGCTGCCGCTCTTCGCGGGGTTTGCGTTCCCGCGGTTTACGTTCACCCTCGGCGCGCGGTTCGCGTTTTTTACGCGGCGGGCGCTCCGGCCGGATGCCGTGCTTTTCGTTCCAGCGCTGTTTCAGCCGTTTTTCGTACGCAATCCGGCGGTCTTCCTCCTCCGGACGGAACTCCTTCATACGCTCCTGCTCTTCCGCAGAGAGCTCAAACGGAGGAGCTTCCTTCTGCGGGGCCGGGGCGCGCGGCTTACGCGGCGGGCGCGGTTTTCGCTCGCCCTTCGGCGGGCCGTCGTTCGGGCCCTGCTCCTTGCGTTTGCGCTGCGGTTTCTTGCGTTCGCCGCCGGCGCCTTTTCCCTTTACGGGTTTCTGGCCGGGGCGCCACTCAACGGTGCCGGGTTCGGGCTGCTTTTTCTTCGGGTCTGCTTTGGACGATGTCTTCTGTTGTTTCTTTGCTTCATTCGTGGTCGGTTCGTCCTTCTTGCCGAACACCGAAGCGATTTTTTTGAGTAAGCTCAATTTCCAGTCCTTTCGCATCCGAAGGGCTGGAAGAATGGATTACTGGATCCGTATGTCTTGCTTTGAAATGGGTTGCGTAAAGTGCTCCTGATCCAGGTTGAAAATCCTGTAGTCCAAAATCCATTCTTCCATCATCAGTCGGATGATGCGTTTTTCAGTATGTCCTGTAACCAATGGCAGGCCATGCCCTGGGCATGTCCTCCGTTCACGTCTTCGTCGAACGGAGCCTGCGCATCCTTGTTCCCCACGGGTCCTTTCATGACCGTCATGGGAACGGGCTCAGAGGTGTGCCCCTTAAGGGCAACCGGTGTGCGGTGATCGGTGCATAAGACCAAGGTGTAGTCTTCGCCGCGATTTTCCAACCATTGGAAAACCGGGGCACACACCTTCGCGTCGAATTCCTCGATCGCAAAGGTCTTTTTCGCTGCATCGCCCATATGGCCGCACTCGTCGGGCGCTTCGATGTGAACGTAGACAAAGTCCTCACGTTCGAGAATCTCGAAGGCCGCATCAATTTTGCCCTGGTAGTTGGTGTCCAGGAAGCCGGTCGCACCTTCAACATCGGGTGCTTCCAAACCGGCCAGTTTTGCAATGCCCTTCAGCAGGTCGACCGCGGAGATAACGCCGCCGCCCAGGCCGTAAAGGGACTTGTATGACTCCAGCTGCATGGCATTTCCCTGCCCCCACAGCCAGATTTGCGTTGCGGGCTTTTTGCCTTCCGCAATACGCTTCTGATTTACCGGATGATCCGCAAACACTGCTTTCGATTTTTCCATTAAATCGCGGATCTCATCCTCCCGATTGCCCGCCGGCAGATTTTCAGCAACCGGCTTGTCGGTGAATTCATGCGGAGGCTCACAGTGGCACTCCGCAGGGCCATGATTCCAAACAAGGATATGGCGGTACTGCACACCCGGATGAAAGGTCAACCCTTCCTTCCCGAGTTCTTCCTGAAGCGAATGCACGAGGGCATGCGCTTCCTCTGTCGTAATATGTCCGGCGGAATAATCATCCATGATGCCGTCTTCGGTCACCGTGACCAGGTTGCAGCGGAACGCCACATCCGACGGTTTCATGGGAATATCCGCACCGGCAGCCTCGATCGGCGCGCGCCCCGTATAGTTCAGGGACGCATCGTATCCGAGCAGGGCCATGTTGGCGACGTCGCTTCCGGGCGGCAAACCGTCCGGAACCGTCTGTACCATGCGCGTTTCGCCCAGTGCCGCGAATTTCCGAATCGTCGGACATTCCGCCGCCTGCAGCGGGGTCTTATTCCCCAGCGCTTCAACCGGATAGTCGCCCATCCCGTCGCCACATAAAAACACATACTTCATCGAGAAAATCTCCAAATAATTGCGCGAGAATGTCTATGAATTAAGCAGAAAAGGCAATGCATAAGAACAGCCAATTAAAACCGCTTTTGTCCCCATTTACCAATCCCCGGAACAGAATGATGTACGATGTCTCAATGATTTTGGCAGAAATGGCTTTCCAAAGCGTGGAAAGGCCCTTATATCGCAACTCTTGAAAACAAACACTACAGCATGGTCGACGCAGCAGTCGGCGGAAATTTACGGCATCAACAACTGGGGCGCGGACTACTTCAGCGTATCCGAAGCCGGCGAGGTCATCGTGCATCCGCACGGCAACGGAACCGGCGTGTCACTGCGTCATATCGTGGACGGCCTGATCGACCGCGGCCTGGATATGCCGGTGCTGCTGCGCTTTTCCGACATTCTCGACTCCCGAATCAAACTGCTTCACGAAGGCTTCGGCCGGGCGATTACCGATTTTGAATACCGGGGCAACTACCGCGGCGTCTATCCGATCAAGGTAAATCAGCAGCAGCAGGTGCTCGAGGAAATCACGGCATTCGGCGCCCGCTACCATCACGGTCTCGAAGCCGGCAGTAAGCCGGAGCTGATTGCCGCGCTCTCCTACATGCACGACCCGGAGGCCTACCTCATCTGCAACGGCTATAAAGACGAAGAGTTTGTCGACCTCGGCCTCTATGCCTGCAAAATGGGCCTGCAGTGTATTTTTGTGGTGGAAACACCCTCGGAACTTGAACTGATCATCGACCGCTCCAAGGCCCTCGATATTCCGCCGAAAATCGGCGTCCGCCTGAAACTTTCCACCCAGGCTTCCGGACATTGGAACCAGTCCGGCGGCGAGCGAAGCGTTTTCGGCCTGAACCCCTCTCAGGTGTGCGATGTCGTTGACCGCCTGAAGGAAGTCGGCATGCTCGACTGCCTCCAGCTGCTGCACTACCACGTCGGCTCCCAGATCCCCAATATCCGCGATATCCGCGAGGCGGTCGTCGAAGCCTGCCGCGTCTACATCGGCCTCGTGAAAGAAGGGGCGCCGATGGGCATCATCGATCTCGGCGGCGGTTTGGCGGTCGATTATGACGGCTCACAGGGCGACACCGATGCGAGCCGGAACTATAATCTCGACGAATACTGCGTGGCCATCGTGGAAAACCTGGTCAGCACCCTCGCCGAAACCGACGTGCCCCACCCCGACATCGTCACCGAATCCGGGCGCGCGACCGTGGCCTATTATTCCGTCCTGCTCTTCAATATTCTCGATGAGAGCCGCTTCGAAATCAGCGACCTGCCCACCGAACTTCCCGAAAACGCCCACGAGCTGCTGCACAACCTGATGGCCGTGGTCAAAGTGGTCAACCTGCGCAACGCGCAGGAATGCTTCCACGACGCATTCTATTACCGCGACGAAATCCACGAACGGTTCAAACGCGGCACGATGACGCTGCGCGACCGTGCGCTGGCCGGCACCATTTTCTGGCATATTATCACCCGCGTGGCGAAGCTCACCGAGCAGATGGACTATGTGCCCAACGAGCTGCGCAAACTGCCGTCCATGCTGGCCGATATCTACTACGGCAATTTCAGCCTGTTCCAGTCGCTGCCCGATGTCTGGGCCATCGACCAGCTCTTTCCGGTTATGCCGATCCACCGGCTCCAGGAAAAACCGAGCCGCGAAGTCGTTCTGGCTGATATCACCTGCGACTGCGACGGCAAAATCGACCGCTTCGTCGGACAGCACGCCACGCTCGACTCCCTGCCACTGCATAATTTGACTGCTGAAGAATATTATCTCGGCGTCTTTCTGGTCGGCGCCTATCAGGAAACGCTCGGCGACCTGCACAACCTGCTGGGCGACACCAACGTCATTACCGTTGAAGTCGACCGCGAGGGCCATCTGAATTATTCCCGCGAGCTGGAAGGCGATTCCGTCGCCGACGTCCTCACCTATGTGGAATATGACCCGAAAAACATGGTCCGCCGCATTCGGAAACTGGCCGAAGCCGCCGTCCGCAACGACGCCATCACCGCCAAAGAACGGCGCCATATTATGGATGCCTTCGAAAGCGGCATGCGCGGCTATACGTACTTCGAGCGATAGCTGGACGTCCCGCACCCGGCAAGGGCGCGGCACGGAACCGTTTTACGTCCGATCATTTGGAACGATTGAGCCGCAGCGCACCGACGGCACCGACCACGATCAGCAGTGCAGCGACCAGCTCAAAGCATTCCTCCACCGATCCGACAATGCGGTTGGTCGCGTCTGAGGGCTCGATTCCGAACGGTTCGAGCTTGCGGGAAAGGCCGTCGATCGATTTTGCAAAAACCATCAACCCGCCGGCCAGAAATACGCTGCAAGAGGCCCCGGACCGGGCCCTAACCCGCTTGAAAAACGGTTTGAGGTGGTGCTTCACCAGGAAAAACAGGGCGGCCACAACCGCCGCGGTCACCACCAGCGCAATCAGTTTTTCTGTAATCGGAACATCCGAACTGGAATAAAACCGGCTTTTGAAAATGCCCATGGTCGTGAAGCGTTTGTCAAAATCCAGCTCCCGCATGCCCAGCAGCATCGTGCAGACGAGCATGCTCCAGCGGTTGGGAAACCGCATGAGCTGAATCAGCACAAAGGCGGCCGCCACGAAGTACGAAATCCAGGACGCGGTTTCAATCCACCCGCCCTCTTCCATCATGGTCGACCGAACGTCCGGGCTGACGGACTCGGAAACAAAAACGGCGGCAACGGCGGCGATCAACAGCGCAATCCAAATGGGCAGGTAGGTCTTCATAGCTAAATTCCTTTTAATCTTTTTCTCACATTTCACGGCGGTCCGACAACTACGCACCGCCAATTTTATAAATACGGCGGGTTTGACGAAACGGCACAAGATAAGTAGCTTCCGAACCCTGAAAACATGAGCGGATTTATTCTATTATGAAATTTGAAACAGCAGCCATCCATATCGGGCAGGAACCGGACCGGGAAACCGGGGCCGTCATTCCGCCGGTTTACCTGACCTCCACCTTTGCCCAGCTCGAGCCTGGCCACACCCGCGGCTACGACTACACCCGCTCCGGCAACCCGGCCTTCGACCGACTCGGCGCCACGCTGGCCCACCTGGAACAGGCCGAATACGCCACCGTCTTCGGCAGCGGCATGGCGGCGGTTAACGCCGTCATTTCAACCCTCTCCTCCGGCGACCACGTCGTGGCCGAGGAAAATATCTACGGCTGCACCTACCGCATCTACGACAAGGTCTTCAAAAAGTTCGGCATCACCATTTCCTATGTCGATCTCTCCGACCCGGCCAATTATCCGGAGATTGGAAAACAGAAACCGGCGCTGGTCTGGATTGAGTCGCCCACCAATCCGCTGCTCAAAATCATTGATATCGAGGCCGTCGCCAAAGCCGCGCACGAGGCCGGCACGGAACTGCTCGTCGACAACACCTTTGCCTCGCCCTTTTTCCAGAACCCGATCGCGCTCGGGGCCGACATCAGCCTGTCGAGCACCACGAAATACATCAACGGCCACTCCGACTGCCTCGGCGGCGTGGTCTGCACCAATTCCAGGGACTGGAACGAAAAGATGATCTTTGCCCAGAAAGCGGTCGGCCTCAATCCGTCGCCGTTCGACTGCTGGCTCATATCGCGCGGCCTGAAAACCCTTTCCGTGCGTATGAAGCAGCACCAGGCCAACGCGCTGAAGATCACCGACTTTCTCCAATCATTGGAAGAAACCGACACCGTGCGCTATCCGTTCCATCCATCGCACCCGCAGTTTGAACTGGCCAGAAAACAGATGCGCGGCGGCAGCGGCATCGTCACGGCCATCTTCAACCTGCCGTTTGAGCAGGTCGTGAAACTGATCTCGAATCTCAAACTGTTTTCGCTGGCCGAAAGCCTCGGCGGCATTGAATCGCTCATCTGCCACCCGGCATCAATGACCCACGCCTCAATCCCGAAAGCCGAGCGCGAAGCCGTCGGCATCACCGACGGCCTTGTCCGCTTCTCGGTCGGCATCGAAGACGCCGACGATCTCATCGCAGATATCCAAACCTCGCTCAACAACCTGTAAGCAGCCACGAATGAACACGGATACACACAGATTTTTTTTTAGAGAGGCAGAGGCCCTCTGCCGGCAGACCCACACTCACTACGCATCACGGATCACGCTTTAAGATCATGCCACAGGAAACCTTACGTCAAAATCCGCTCTGGCGGGCTGAAGATCTGGGCAAGCCCATTCCCAACACACCGCATGCGATTTCCATGTGCCTGCCGCGCTGGCAGGATGTGGTCGGCTACGAGGAAAAAGACCCGGCCACGATGGAAAAACTGCACCTGGGCTACCCCCGCTTTTTCTATCACCCCCTGGTCGAGGCCGCGGCCCATAAATTCCGGAAGTCCGGCGATGAGTGCGTCCAGCTCTACACCACCCGCAATGCCGCCGAGCGTTGTGCCGCCTACCTCTGGGTGAATGACCCGCTGGCCCGGCTTGAAGTTCGTGCCGTCAACGGGTCGTCTGTTTACCTGATCAGCTTCCCGGAAAAGCTGGCCGACGCGGCCAAGGCGTATTGGCAGCATGCCGGCGAAGGCATCTCTTCGCGCTGCGCCGAAGCCCTGCTTAACGGAATTCCGGCACCGGATGCCTCCGCCGCAACTGCGCTCATCAAAACACGCATCTCCGAATTTTCCGGAGCGAAGCCCGAAGATATTTATCTGTTTCCCTCCGGCATGGCGGCCATTCATGCCATCTACATCGCCGCCCGGAAAACCCGGATGGATGCTCCGACCGCACAGTTTGCCTTTCCCTATGGCGACACACTGAAGCTGCAGGAAAAATTTAATCCCCATCAGGCCCTGTTTTATCAGCGGGGCGATGCCGATGACCTCGCGCAGCTGGAAAAAGACCTGGCGCGTCAGACCATCAGCGGACTCTTCTGCGAATTTCCCTCCAACCCGCTGCTGACCTGTGTTGATCTTCCGCGGCTGCGCGAACTGGCGGATCAATTCCGCTTCCCGATCATTATCGACGAAACCCTCGGTGCCTGCATCAACCAGAACACCCTGCCGGTTTCCGATGTCACCGCCATCAGCCTGACCAAGTTTTTCTCGGGCACCAGCGATGTCATGGGCGGGGCACTGATTCTGAACGAAGACGCTCCTTTTTATCAAACGTTCCGCAATGAGCTCCGCGCAATTCATGAACCCGAAGCCTTTTACGGCACCGATGTGATTCAGCTCGAGAAAGACTCGCGCGATTACCGCCCGCGCGTGGAAAAAATCAATCAGACCGCGCGCACAGTCAGCGAATATCTCCGGCAGCATCCCGCAGTAGATTCCGTATATTATCCGGCCCTGACCGATAAAAGCCGATACGACCAGTTCCGCCGCCCCGACGGCGGCTACGGCGGCCTGCTGTCTTTTGTTTTAAACGACCCGGAAAAACACACAGAAAAAGTGTACGACCGCCTCGAAATCACCAAGGGTCCAAACCTGGGAACCAGCTTCAGTCTCTGCTGCCCCTTTGTGCTGATCGCCCATTACAACGAACTCGAATGGGCCGAAAAAGCCGGCGCTTCCCGCTGGCTTATCCGCATCTCGGTCGGCACCGAAGAAGCCGACGAACTGATCGCCCGCCTCGAACGCGCCCTCCCCCCTGCCAACCCATAATCCCCGCCCCGACCAAAGGAAGAGCCGCTCATCCAACTGGACGGCCGTCCAGCTGGATTACGCCATCGCGATGCGGGCGGCCACTTGGCTGAACAGTTGTTTATGGAGCTGGTACACGCGTTCGCCCAGATAATCTGCCGGCCACAGCGCGCGCGGCAGCAAAGGATCTTCGCAGAAGGCGGCATGATAGGCATCGACCGCCATTCGCACGAGTTCGGCACACGCCTCATGATTCAGGGAACCCGAAGTTAATCGCTCAAGATTTATCTCCGCGACCGTGCAATACCGGGACTGAATTTCGTACAGGCGATCAAAATCCCAGGCATCGTCAATCACCCGCCTGTTCGGCAGACCGAGTACCGTTCTGGATTCGAACAGATAGGCAAAAGCGTCAACCCCCGCGGCCTGGGTCAAGTCGTCGAACTGCGGACGGATGTCAAACGGAGTAATCCACACGCTCTGCTGCAGGCAGCCCAAACGCATGCGCTTCAAAAAGCGGCGCAGCACATTGCGGTATACCCGATCCACCTCAGGCACGTCATAGATGAACAGATACCAGATCGAATTCCATTTTCTGCTCCAGAAATCCTCGGGATGGAAATAGTCGGGCAAAACCCCTTTTCCGGTATCGGTCAAACAGATCTCAGGCGTTCGCGGATCGTTGGACGTGCGATGAATCACGAGCCCCTGTTTCCCCAGCCGGCGCATAGCGTCATGATACGCTTTCTGATTGGGGTAGCAGGAGCGATTCATAACAGCCCATCCGCCGCGCGTTAAAAACAGGGAAGCCAGCTCCAGCATCTCCAGGATTTCGGTCCCTGCCCGGCGCTTCACAACGGGCCAGCAGATATCAGGGTGGTGAAATGACTGCCATTTCATGGCCGGATAGTCTCATCTGGCTGGACGGCCGTCCAGTCAGATGAGCCGAGAGTTACCTTATTCGACGCATCGGCTTGCATTTGCGGTTCGGCTTGATTATGAGTTCGGCCTCATTTTTAAGGAGAACTATAATGTCGAAGGTTTTGATTATTGGAGCGGGCGGGGTCAGCGGCGTGGTTGTGCATAAATGCGCGGCGCTGCCTGAAGTGTTTTCGGAAATCATGCTGGCCAGCCGCACGAAGTCCAAGTGCGATGCCATTGCCGCACAGCTCGACCGACCGATCCAGACGGCGCAGGTCGATGCCGACAACGTGCCGGAACTGGTGGAACTGATCAAAAGCTTCGGTCCGGAGCTGGTGATCAATGTGGCCCTTCCCTATCAGGACCTGCACATCATGGACGCCTGTCTTGAAACCGGTGTACACTACATCGACACCGCCAACTATGAGCCGGAAGACACCGCCAAGTTTGAATACAAATGGCAGTGGGCCTATCAGGACCGCTTCAAGGAAGCCGGCATTATGGCGCTGCTCGGCAGCGGCTTCGACCCCGGTGTGACCTCCGTCTTCTGCACCTACATCCAGAAACATTATCTCGACGAAATTCACACCATCGACATCATCGATGTCAACGCCGGCGACCACGGCTACCCCTTCGCCACCAACTTCAACCCGGAAATCAATATCCGCGAAGTCACCGCAAAGGGCCGTTACTGGGAAGAAGGCGAGTGGATTGAAACCGCACCGCTTTCCGTAAAGCACGCCTTCGAGGTTCCGGAAAACATCGGCACCCCGAACATTTATCTGATGTACCACGAAGAGCTCGAATCGCTCGCCACCCACATTCCGCACCTCAAACGCGCGCGGTTCTGGATGAGCTTCGGCGATT
>JBFJYX010000025.1:0-14953 GCA_041622415.1 Pontiella sp. | reverse complement strand
GTCGGCCAGCGCAACCGATACGAACAGCGTGCCCACCGAAGCTGCAACCAGCAGGACGGACAACACCCCCCACCCCAACGGCTGCCAGCTTTCAAGATAGGCCAACGCCAGCGAACTGAGCAGTGGATTAAACAGGAACAGGCCTTTCCGGACACTGGAAGAATCGAACCCGAACAGCCGCGCTGCGACATAGGCTATGGACACCCCGGCCAGCCCGAACATTCCAAACGCTGGAACCATGAAGGTGGCCGACAGCAGCACGGCTCCGAACAACCGGCTGTTCGAAAAGAAGATGACCGAGTAGCTGCGGAACAGTGCTTCGCAGAACAGTTCAGCTTCCTCCCGCAACCCCGGAAATATTTTCACAACACGTTTCATTCAACAATGGCTGTATTGAGCTGTTTCCGGTTCATCGACTCGGATTGAGATGGTCCGGCAGCCGCTCCATCTCCTCGACATATTCCAGGTTCTCGCGTTCCCGGATCACGGAACAGTCGCCGTCGGTTCCGATCAGCACCACCGCCGGACGGTAGGTAATGAACTGCATCGACTGCACCGCATTGTAGGCGCCGACCGGATGGAGCACGAGCGGATCGCCGACCTCCATGGGAGGCAGCTGAACGCTTTCGCGGATGACATCGATATTCATGCAAAGCGAGCCGTAGAGCACCGTATCGCCAGGCGGCGCATCAATCTGCCGGGCCGGCATGGTCCGCAGCCGGTACCATTGCGCGGTGTAGAGCAGGTTCACGCCGCAGTCGGCAATCAGCGCGCGGCGTCCGTCGGGCGTATGCTTGTTGGCAATCACCGATGTAATCATCCAGCCGGCTTCATCCACAAGAGCCCGGCCTGTTTCCAGATAAAGCCGCGGCAGGCTTTGAGATCCGGCAAATTCGGCAATGAAGGTATCGCAGATCGCTTCCGCATACTGGTCGAAGGTCGGCACGGTGCGCTCGCCGGACAGATACTGCGCATGCAGGGTGCTGTTGGAGGCAAAGCCGCCGCCGAGATCGAAGTAGCCGATATCAAACCCGCACTCTTCTCTGGCCTGCCGTGAAAGCTGGATCAGCTTCATGGAAGCGGTCCGGTAGTAGCGGGCATCGAGCACAAAGGTGCCGATATGCGTATGCAGGCCAACGAGGTTCACCCGTCCGCCGGCCTTAATGCGGCGGACAGCCTGCATTGCTTCACCGTTTTCGAGATTGAAGCCAAACTTGTTCCAGGCAGGCAGCAGACCGGTGTCCATATTGATCCGGATCGCGGCCTCAACCGACGCGCCCTTTTCGCGGGCTACGGTTTCGAGCATGTCGAGTTCAGTAAAATTATCGATATGGATTCGGGCTTTTTCATCCACGGCGCGCTCCAGCAGGGTTCTGGACTTGCAGGGTCCGTTCACGAGAATATCGCGGCCGGGCACGCCAAGCTTGCGCGCCTTTTCGTATTCGAACTCCGAGACCACTTCCGCAATGGATCCTTCGTCGTGAAACACCGCACAGACGGCCTGCAGGTAGCAGGTTTTATAGGACCACGCAAACTGCACGTCGGGATAGCGCTTTTGAAATGCACGGCGGGCGCTTCGCGCTTTGGCACGCAGGCTCTTTTCGGAATAGACAAACAGCGGCGAACCGTATTGTTCCACCAGCGAGGCAACCGGTACGCCGTCGATCTCCTCGCAGGCATCGGACTGGGCTCCGTACCCGAATTTACTCGCCTGCTTGACGACGTTGCGCTGGATGGAAGGCGGTTCATAGGGAAGCTTTGTTTTCATGGCATGACTCCTGTCGGGTTCTGATGGCCGGACGCGGAGGCGCTGCAGTTCAGCAGTTCTCCGGAAACAGTTAATTGGCCGAGATCTTCAATCCGGCCGAGAATATCGGTGGTGTGGCGCAGAAAAAAATGGCCGGTCGGACAGCGGCCCGGCAACGGTTCCGTCCCGCCTCCGGCCATCCGGTCGATGACCCGCTTCGGCAGGTTGTAGCCGAAGGTGGACGGAAAATCGATCCAGGCCGGAAAGCGCGGGTTAACTTCGATCAGGTAATAGCTTCCATCGACGGCATCCTGAACAAACTCCAGCTCGCATGGGCCATTCCATTTCAGTTTTTCCACAATCCGTTCACCGATTGCGGTCAGCTCCGGATCATCAATCACAATGCCGCCGAACCCCTTGCCCTTTTCAGAACGCACGGTTTTGCGGATGCAGCAGAAGCCCTCCATCGCCCCGGCACCGTCGCCCACCGCGGCAATATTGAACTCCTCGCCGCGAATGAACTCCTGCACGATGACAGGGCCGCCCCAGGTATCCATGATCTTGATGAACGCCTTGGAGAGCGAAAAGGTGGAATCGGCCTTGAGCGCATCGTAGCAGCAGCCTTTCACCATCACCGGATAGCGCAATCTCTCTGAAGCGGCAACCAGCGCGTCGGCCGACGAAACGGAAATGCTTTTCGGAACCCGGGCGCCGGTACCTTTAACCAGTTCATCCAGCTGATCCTTGCTGCGGGCCAGGAAACTTTCCAGGGAGGGCAGCACGGTGTGGATGCCCCGCTCGTTCAACTGCCCCCGCGCGTTGACCAGCGTCAGAATTTCCGCATCAAGCGTCGGTACCAGCATATCGATCGGATCGCGCGCCTGAATATAGTCGATCCGGTCCAGGAATGCATCAACGCCGGCGGAGAGGCACGGGATCTGATAAACCGCATCCGCTCCGTCCGCCGCATAGATCCCGCTTTCGTACGGGCCGTAGGCCAGCCCGACCACACGGATATCGTTGAAACACCGGCGCAGGCTGCGAATCACACCCGGGCCCGGCTGCGGATTCTCGCCTGCGTTCAGGCCGGTTACAGCAATCGTCGAGTTTATGATAACACCTCGGCTTCAATCAGATTGTTGCGTTCGAGTTGATTCAGGAACAGCTCCAGATCCCGGCTGGCAGTGGGCCGGTCCACATCGAACCGCTCTTCAAGCTGGTCAATAATCTGGGCGTTCGTCTTCCCGGCCTTCATGCCGTTCATCGCAACCAGGCCCGTGGCATTGATGTTGTAGGTGTTGCCCGTGCGGGAATCGAAAGCAAAACCTTCGTTGTTCACAGTCAGCTCATTCAGTCTGTCAGTCTTCATAATGCATCCTCTCTGTTTCGGTCATAACGGCTTCCGGTCATATTCAATCACGAACCCGTGCGACTTGCCCGGGGTCCGCCCCATTCCATAGGCTCCGGTGTTGTCCATATAGTCGCCCCAGGTCGGAACCGGCACATTCATTTCGCTGTACCCCATAATACGCTGCCCCAGCGGAGAGTTGCCGACATTGTTGGGCTGGCCGCTTGGGCGTGGATCCTTGTCGATCACCCCGTCGTCGAGATTAGCCGCCCAGTTGTTCCACTCCCATTTTTCGCCGCTCAGCCAACTCCATTCACCGGCGGGTTCCGCCGCGCCGAGCGGTTGGTACCCTCCAAGCCAGGGGCCGATCATGATTTCATAATGCTCCATGCGCGCGTTTCCGTTCGATTTCGGGAAGCGCCAGAAAAACTTTTCATCGGACACGAGACTGAACACAAAATTGTTTTCCGCTTCGCTCGTCGGGCACGCAAGATATCCCCCCGCATCCTCCGCCAGCTTGGCGGCCTGATACCAGTTGAGATTTTCGCTCGGCACATAAACCGCTTCATAATAGTGCGTCTCGCCATCCGGCGCCGTGAAGGCTTTGACCTCCTGGCGCTCAACGTTCACATCAGCAGGCAGGCTGTCCCATGTAAAAAACCGAAACCGCTCATTCACTTTGAACTCAACAGAGTTAATCGCAATCGCCTGGCTGGTCAGATCCGGAGTCATACCGCCGCCGGGAGGTGCTCCATTTCCCGACCCGCTGTCCGGTCCGCCGCTTGCGACCGATACAGCAACCGCCGCGCTCAAAGACATCATGAGTAGTGCAAACTTCGTATCCATTTCCGGCTCCTAATGGTTCTATGGTGTTCAGTAAGCACACCAAACAGAAACCGGCCGCGTTTATTGCCACCCCTTAGATTAATTTTTTGTCATATTTCAGTTCTTCGCGGCCCTTTTGCGCAAGAAGGGAAACGGCCCGGAGGAGCGTTCTACCGATATTCCAGGGACAGGTCGTCGACGATTTCGAGCATGAGCGAGTGCAGATGCGGATTACGTTTCGCCACACAATTCGGAATCAGCGAAACCGCGCGGCCCATCGAAATCATCTGCAACAGCGTTTCCATGAAAGAAGCTCGGGAATTCAGCAGTTTCTGCAATAAGTTCCAGCCGACGATCGTTCAGTTAGAATAACAGGGAGTTTTTTCATGAAGACCATATTAGCCATCGCATTCATCACCACAGGCGTTTCTTTTGCGCAACGGGCCGAACCCACCTCCGCCAATGACCCCAGACTGAAGAAGCTGATGGAACGACGCCCGCAGCTCGATGCCGATCAAGACGGCATTCTGTCCCTGACCGAACTGCGCGCGGCACGGGAGACGATACAAAAAAACTCCGGCAAACGGCCTGGAAAACCGACGCCGACCCATGCGGATATTTCCTACGGCGAATACCCCGCAATGACGCTCGATTTCTGGCAGGCGGATTCAGCCGAACCCGCGCCCCTGTTTGTGTTCATCCACGGCGGCGGATTCCGGGGCGGCGATAAAGCGGCCGTCAACCCGATCCTGCTCGAAGGCTTCCTCTCCAACGGAGTCTCGGTGGCTTCCATCAACTACCGCCTCTCCGGCATTGCCCCCTATCCGGCCCAGATGCACGACAGCGCACGCGCCGTTCAGTTCCTGCGCAGCAAATCCGGCGATTGGAATATCGACCCGGCCCGCCTGGCGGCCGGCGGCGGTTCCGCCGGCTCCGGCATTTCCCAATGGCTCGCCTTCCACGACGACCTTAAAAAGCCGGACAGCCCCGATCCGCTCGAGCAGCAGTCCACCCGCCTCACCTGCGCCCTCGCGTTCAACATGCAGTCCACCTACGACCCGCGCGTCATCAAAAACATCATTCCCGGCAACGCCTTCAACGACGCCGCGCTCAAACCCTTCTACGGACTTTCCAATGATTGGAACTGGGAAACCGACACGGTCAGCAGCGCACTCGATGCCCTCATCAAAGATGCCTCGCCCATCAACCATCTCACCGAAGATGATCCGCCGGTGTTCATCTATCATTCAGAACATACGCGCAAGCCCGGCAACATCCACCATCCGGACTTCGGCACCTATCTCGCCGCGGCCATGAAAAACCTCGGCCTTGAACATGTGCAGAAAACCAGTGCCGACTACGACTCCCCCGCCGCCCCTTACGAGGCGATGGTCCGGTTTGTCCTGCGGCACTTTAACGACGCCCCGCAATAACAAAAATCCAGCCCCCGGAACCTGCGGTTCCGGGGGCTGGACGGGGTGGTGCGTGTGTGTGTGTGAGAGATTGATCAGGCGACCGGAACCGGATGCTTCACCGTTTCCATTTTTCCATCCGCGCCCTGGCGGATCTTGATCCAGCACAGGAAGTCCTTGTCGTTGGCTTTCGGATAATCCTCCCGATAATGGCTGCCGCGGCTCTCTTTACGCATCAGCGACGCGCGCAGTTTCATCTCGGCATTGAGCACCATGTTTGCCGTTTCGTGGCAGAGGCGTAGTTCGTGAAGATCATCGGCCTTGAGCAGCGGCACCTGGTGGTCGCGGATATATTCAATATAGGTCAGCGCGGCCAGCAGGCGCTCCCCGCTTTTCACGTAGAGGATAAAGTTCGGAATCATCACGCTCTGCAGGGCCTGGGTCACCCATCGCGGCGAATACCCGCTCTCGCGCAGATAGGGCGCATAAATATCGGAACGGATCATGTTGAGGTCCGCATCGCTCACCCGGCCCTCCGGTGCAGCGGCGGCATAGAGGGCTGCGGTTGCACCGGCCAGCGCACCCTGCGCCGCGGAACCGGCCAGCGATGAACCGACCTGGGTATAAATGCCGCCGTTCTGCATCGAGCTGAGCGAATCGCCGGCCGCATAGAGCCCCGGTATATTGGATGCACATTTATCATCCTGCGGGAAAATCCCTTCCGCTTTATGCTGCGACATTCCGGCCGACACGCCGCCGATCATCGTGGGTCCTTTGCCGTTTTTACCTCCGGGAGGTCCGCCGCCGGGAGGTCCTCCATGGCCGCCGCCCGGAGGGCCCCCGGCCATTTTATCGCCACCGGGAGGAGGTCCGCCCCGACTGCCGCCGCCGGGTGGAGGACCCCGGCGATCTCCGCCGCCTCCACCGCCGGGAGGTCCCATCATACCGCCTTCAGACGGACCGCTTTCGGCCACGGCGATATTCTGTTCAACGCCGAGCATCCCGCGGATTTCCTGTGTACTCGAAGCGGTGGTTTTCGGTTTGCCGTCCAGGCCGAAATTGGTTCCGCCATGGCCGTCCACCCACTCTTTGCCGCTGATCTCGGCACCGATCCGGTAGGCCATCGCATCGCCGTCGGATGTCTGCGCCCCGATCTGCCAGCCGGTCGGTTTAAACCCGCTGGCCCCGGTGCACAGAATCACGCTTTTTGCGTGAATGGCGATCGACTCGTTTTTATCGATGAAGAGCCCCATGGCACCGGCCACCTGACCGCCCTTTTCCAGAAGATGGGTGAGCATGACGCGTTCAATGACGCGAATTCCGCGCTCCTTGAGCGGCTTGTTCATGGCTTTGGTATAGGTGGCTTCTTCAAAGAAACCCCACGTTTCCAGCTCGTCAACCACGGCGGATGACTGGTCGAGCAGCAGTTCGGTGTAGGCCGGGTTGTTCATATATTCCGCGGCCTTTGCGGTCTGCTTGAGATACTCCGCTTTGCTCATGCCGTCTTTTTCGTCGAACCGGAAAATACCGCGGGCAAACGGGGTCTGGCCGGAACGGCCGACCGCACCTTTATCCACGAGCAGCACCTTGGCGCCGTTGTCGTGGGCTTTCACCGCTGCAAACACACCGGCCATACCGCCGCCGACCACCAGCACGTCGGTGGTAACCTGTTTGATGGCGCCTTCGACCGCCTCTTTCTTTTTCACGGCCTGACCGCCGCCCATCGGCATCGACGGACGGCCATTACTGTCGTCCGCGCCGGCATCACGGTTCGCATAAGCGGCGGCACTGACCACCGCACAGCCTCCGCCGACCGCGCCGAGAAAGCCGCGGCGTTTAAACTTGGCATTAAGCGGGTTCATGGGTTTCTCCTTCATAAATTTTAATCGGTGCTTTTTTGCGGACCGGCAGGTAGACCGACAGCAGGCTGATCCCCGCCGTTGCGGCCGCAAGTATCCAGAAGACCGACATCACCAGGTTGCTGTGCCGGCCGATTTTAATGACATGCCAGGTGGAAAAGACGGCAAAGCCCAGCGACAGGATGCCGTGAATGAGCCGGAACGTCTTATATTTAAACTGCTTCCGGATAAAGGCCAGCCCCACAACCAGCAGCAGCAGGAACCAGGCAATGATGCCCGTAAGCATCAGCGGCGACTTCAGCATCAGCACAAAATTTTCCACGGGGTTCGACTCCTCCACCGAGAAGCGCCGGGCAATCATCAGCACCGGGTGCACGAGCATGAACGCGCCGGCCGCGTAGCCGATATATTTATGCCAGCGCATCGTACTGGAAAATTTAATCGGCGCGTGGTCGCGGGCAAAGAGCCGCGACAGCCAGAACAGCCCCAGCAGCAGGCCGAACGCCGCCAAGCTGCCGAGCAGCACCGCTTTCTGAAAGCCGTGATTAACCGGCACTTCCTGCCCCAGCGCCAGCAGCACCGGAACCCCCGCAAAGAAAGCAAAATAGAGCAGTAGAAATATGGTCTTTTTCATCGGTTTATCCCCATGCGGTTACGGAAGGAATGACCCGTCCATCGGTTATCGTGATCGCATCCACCGGGCAGTACTGCTGGCAGAGATAACAGACCTGGCACTCCTGCGGATATTTGATCTCCGCCTTGCCCGTCTTTTCATTCATTCGAATTACATCCGTCGGGCAGGTCGGCACACACGTCCCGCATCCGATGCATCCATCTATTCGCTCTACAGCCATAACGGCCTCCTTCGGTTTCCCAAGTTTTGAACATGAAGATACCTGAGCGGACCTTAAGGTGAGATTAAGGTAGGTGTTTTGGCCTGAAAAAAATTCCGGCCACTGGAAAAATTCCAATGGCCGGAAGCGTTGTCGGGAGGGAAAAAGATGGCTGCCTAAGGGCCCTGTGGGGTTATTTGGGAGGCAGATGCCCCCAGGCAGCCGGGATGGAAATTTATTGCCGGCGTCCGCCGCGCTGTCCCTGCGGGGGACCGGTCGGGGCTTCGGATTCGCTCAGGTATCCGTCGCTGTCGGCATCGAGCTGGGTGAACAGTTCCGACGGGCCGTCGAATTCAGCACTCGAAACCTTGCCGTCGCTGTCTTTATCGAGACGGGTCACAAAGGCCGCACCGGTTTCCGCTGAACGCTGACCGCCCTGCATCATGCCCTGTTGACCGCCCTGCATACCGCCGCGCTGTCCCTGCTGGCTGCTCTGACTGTTCTGACCGGTCGGCGGGCCGGAAGGAATTTCGTCCGTGCTCAGGTAGCCGTCGCCATTGGTATCGAACTGGCTGAAATGTTCAGCCGGGCCGTCAAATTCACTTTCAGAAATCTTGCCGTCTTTGTCGGTATCAAGCCGGGTGATGAGATCCTGGGCGGACGGAGCCTGGCGGCTCTGGCCGCCGCCCTGCTGGGCCATGGCCGTTCCTGCTGCGAGCAGAAGTGTAATCATTAGCTGTGTTTTCATACTGTCTCTCCGTTTTCGGGGTTGGGTTATCATTTACAAATCAGGTTCAGCCGACGGATTTCCATTCGACCTGCTTCCTGAGGTTTTTCGGCACGGTCATTTCCCGCACCCGCATCGTACCGTCCGGCGCCGGCATGGATAACTTGATCCATACCCCTTTAACTTCGCCTTCCAGATCAATCATCTCGCCTTCGCCTTCGCCCGAGGCCTTGCGGTTGAGAATCGTGACGCACGCCGATGGCAGCACCTCGCGGCCATGCGGATCGAGAACCGCAATATGCTGTTTACCGGTTTGCACCTTGATTTCGGAAAGCGGTTCGTAAAAGCCCTGGTTGATGCCCCCCGACTGCGGTCCGCTGCTCCGGTTGGCCGGGCCGAATTCGCTGTCCTCGGGGACCGCGCGTTCCTGCTCATAGTAGATGCAGTATTCCACATTGAGCTCACTCAGCGCGCTCGGGCTGCGGTTGAGCAGTTTAATGTCGTAGCGGTACCGCTCATAACGGTCGGTGGCCACCACATCGGCCGAGCTGTCCTCGCCGCCCGGTCCGCCACCGCCACCGCCACCGCCGCCGCCTCCACCGCCGGGACCTCCGCCGCTGCCACCGGAATTACCTTCCTGGCCGCCGGCCGCATTGCCCATACCGATCGAGCCTTCATGAGTGCGGCGCCATTTGCGCTCTTCAACCTTGCTGACGGTCACCGGGAATTCCATGGTCGACAGAAAATTGGAAACGGGAATCCACTGCCGGATATACGCCTGGTCTTCCGGCGAGAATGCATGAATTTTCACCACAATCGTTTTGCCGTCATCGCGGCGGACCTTCACCCGCCCGCGCACTCCATCGCAGGAAAGAACCTCGGCCTTCAGTTTGCGGCCATCGCGCGCAGTGAATTCGCGATACTCGGCGGCGCCTGCTGCGATGGTGCATGATGCTAAAAGTGTGATGAGTGCTTTCATTTATTATCTCCGTTCCGGTCGGCCCGCACGGCCTTCCCTATCGTTTAAAAAGAAGATATCAGCTCTCACCTTAAGGAACCGTTAAGCCGCAACAATGGATGCAAAAAAAAACGCCCGGCCCGTTTTCCAAACCCTGGAAAATGCGGGCGCAAAAAAACCGGCCATTGGAATATCCAATGACCGGCCTGTGTTGGAGGGAGGAATGGGTTGGGCTACGCGTCCGGCAGGCTGATGTACCGATCCAGGATACGACCGTCCGCGGTCTGCATATGAACCACAATTTCAACCTCGCTGGACGAGAGCGCCGAGTTAATGTCTGCCAGCGAAACCGGATCGGTCATAAAACTTTTCCACTTGCCGACGCCGAGGGTCTCGACGGGAATGGCCCCGTCCACGGCGCTCGTCACCGATACCCGGCCCTCCGACGCTTCCGACTGCACGGCATAGAATCCGGGCTCTTTGGCATCCGTGTGCTGGCGATAACTGATGTGGTAATCGACCGACAGATTATTCAGCGGAATGCCGCCGAGGTTATACATAGTGAGGCAGTAGCGGTATTCCGTTTCGCCGGACGCCAGCGTAAACCCGTCGGTGCTGCCGGGTTCGACGGCTTCGCCCATCCACTCCCGATGCGTCCACCGCGTCGGGATGACGACAAAATCGGTCGGCGATTTAAACAGGGTACAGCGTTCCCATTCCGTCAGGAATTCCTGGTCCTCTTCGATAAACACGGTCTTGGGGGAACGGATCGGGTTTCCGCCTTCGGTCACCAGTTCCACGCGGTTTTCCAGCGTGTCGCACGCAATCACCACCGCACGCAGGGTTGTTCCGTCATGCATCGTGAAGGTGCGGAATTCCTCATATCCATAAGAGGCCGCTGCAGCCGCAAGCGTCATTAAAACCATCAGTATTTTCATTTCCAATCTCCTTTCCGGCGGGCCGCCGTTTCCAATTGTTGGAAGCAAACTATCAGGAGCTGCCTTAAGGAAATGTGAAGCGGAAAGAAAATCGGCGAGGAAAGAAAACCGGTCGGCGGCTACGGGTTGAGCGCACCGAGTTCTTCAGCGAAATCGACCGCCAGGCGCTGGCGTTCGCACTCGGCATCCGCCTCCAGCAAAGCGGTATCGAGCAGGCGGCGGCGAATGGTCACGAGGTCGCGCAGCTGCTCCAGCGGCAGTTGGTCCATCTGCTGCATATCGGTCTCCAGCTGTGCCTGCAGCGGTTCGCGCAGCTGCCGGCGCTGCGCAATCAGGTCGGCCAGTTCCCGGGATGTCCGGTGCAGCACCGTGAGGCGCTGCTCAATCATCCGGCTGTGCTGATCCAGCGACGCGGCGGCGAGCACCTGCTCCTGGCGATAGACGGCCAGGTCGGGATTTTTGGTTCCCCACGGCAGTACAATTGAAGCGGAGATACCGAAGGTCTGCTCCTGGTTGCCGTCGAAGTTGATTTCATATTCGGGCTGGATATATTTCAGCCGGAAGCCGTCCTCCGATGCCGCCACGGCCTCCGCCGCCCTGAGCGCCTGCAGCTTGACATCCATCCGTCTAAAATCCGCCCGGTTCGCCAGCGCCTTACGCACCAGCTGCGCGGGGTCGGAATAATCCGCGGCGGGAATCATCGCCGTCTCCGCAAAGAGGTCCATGTTGGCCGACGGCCCCAGCACCAGCTGCAGGCGGTGGCCGGCATCGATCAGTTCCATCTCGACCTTTCCCTGATCGTTCAGGAGGTCCAGGTAGAGGCTGTAAAGTTTGGCGCGGTCCGCGGCGGCAAGCTGGTGCTGCTCCACACTGCGGTCCGCCTGCTCGAGCCACGGCTCCAGGAATTCGATCTCTTCGGCATAGAGCGCGAGCCGGGTTTTGCAGCGTCGATAGGTGCAGAACCCGCGGTACACCTCCAGCAGCTGCTGCCACTCCAGCGCCGCCACGCGCAGCTGCTCGGACCGGGCCACCAGGACGAGCTGTTCCCGAAGATGGTCCTTGTTCCAGCGGTCCGGCAGATAGATGCGCAGCCCGACACCGATATCATTTTCGGTCAGGCGCGGGCGCAGTTCCAGGCCGTATTCCCCGCGGCTTTTCGCCCGGGCGGCCGCCTGTTCCAGCGCCACGGACTCGTCGACCAGCGCCGCTTCGGATCCGACACGGACCGATGCCTGCAGGTCCGCCCGGCGCATCAGCACATCCAGATCCTCAGCCGCCCGTACCGGGCCGGCAAGAAACAGCCCCATCAGACCTATGCCCGCCCAACGCTTCATTTCCGACCGAACCATTGTTCAAACAGGGACACATCCGGCACCACCACCACGCGCTCGCCGGGTACCAGCTCAGCGCCGTGATCCAGATCAATCACGATGCGCCGGCCGCGCAGGATCTGATCGCCGAAGCCGGTGAACACCGGAAGCTTGCGGATATCCGCCGTGACCGTTTTCACGGTGCCGGTGTAGGTGGTCCGCGTGGTTGCGGTAATGATCCGGCACGTTTCGCCCTCGGCAATTTCAGACCGGGACTCCTCGGGAATAAAAGCAATGATGCGCGACGTGGTGACATTACTGATGCGAAGCACGGGATCGCCCGTCTCCACGACATCGCCCGGCAGATGCAGGACTTCCGCCACCACGCCGGCGGTCGTGGCCGTCAGCCGGCGCTGCTCTTCCTGCAGCTGGCGAAGCTCTTTGGAACCAAACAGCTCCACCTCTTCCTGCGCGGCCGCCAGCCGGGCTTCGAGCCGCGCCAGCAAACCGGGATACTGCGCGAGCACTTTGCGCGCGGCCTCGATCTGCGGTTCGAGATCCTCCATATCCTGTTCCAGCAGCAGGTTCTTTTTCTTCAGTTCCTGCTGTCTTTTCCAGCGGCTTTCCAAAGCCTGGAGTTCGGCGGCGGTTTTGGCTTCTTCGAGCTTCAGCGCCTGCACATCGCATTCGATGGCGTAGACTTTGTCGCGCGTCTTCATGAGCGAGGCCTGGTCCATCAGCATTTCGGCGGCGAGCGAGGCATTGTCGATCTCGCCGATCAGCTGCCCGGCATGCACGGTATCGCCCATGCCGACGAGCAGGGTTTTAAGCCGGCCGTCCTCGATCGGGGCCACATATTCATAGGTCCGTTCAGCGACGCCGTGGAAGCGGACGCGGTTTAACCCGCCCGGTAAAAGGAGCAGCACAGCAACCGCGGCGCCGAGCCAGATGATCCAGGGCCAGCCGCTGAACAGCTGACGGAACAGATGGCGGCCGCGATGGCGCAAAGGGGGACGTTTAAATTCACGATCGGTCATACGGTATGTCCTCTAAAGTTCCACCGTGGTGCGCTGCATCACCAGATTCACTTCGGCAATGGAATCAATCGCCTCAAGCTTTTTCACAATGTCCACCTGATAGGACGGATCAATCAGCCGGATCTGATAGGAATATTCGAGCAGGTCGCCCTGAACCGCTTCGCGCATGGCGAGCAGCATATAGGCCGAGCAGCATTCCGCCATCACGGCATCCACATCGGTCCGGGCGGCATCGTTGTCGGCCTCCACCAGGAAGCGCAGCATGGCCTCGTAGCGGCGGCGCGTCGCAAACGGCGCCCAGTGCAGCAGCACGATCACCGAACCGAGCAGAATACAGCCCGTGATGGCCACGGCAAACATGCCCGCGCCGCAGGCAATCCCCAGCCCGAGCGCGGCGAACAGGAACATCATATCGCGCGGGTCGCGCACCACGGTGCGGAAGCGGATCAGCGACAGAGCCCCGAGCACCCCCACCCCGCGGGCGATACTGTCGCCCATCGACATCATCACCATGCAGGTAATCATGCCGCCGAGAATCAGCGTGTGCACGAAGGATCGCGAATAGGAGAGCGACTGGAAGGTGACCTGGTAAAGCTTGGCGATCACCGAACACAGGACAAAGCTCAGCAGCAGCGCCGAAATGACGTGCTGCAGGCTCAGGCTCTGTGCGCTGCCCGCCGCGGATAAAAAATCTGCAAGTCCATTATTGTTCATCGTTTTATCTAGTCCCACATAAATTCATCGTCAAAGGGAGCCTCTCCGGTCCCCGTTAAAAGGTTTTCCATCCAGATGGCGGTGGAATATTTACAGTTTCCGCAGCGGATCAGATCAAACTCCTGCACCAGCTCAATCATCCAGGTCGGCACCTGCTCGGTGCATTTCACCTCGAGCACCAGCGTCGAATCGCGGCGGTTCCGCACCAGCCCGCTGTCCATCGAAATAAAGCGGCCGTTTCCGCCCCAGTTATACATATCAAAGACCGGCTGGTAGCACAGCTGGGAATCGAAGGTGATCCGGGCATAGTGGTCGAACAGGCCGGTGTAGGCCTCCCGGCTGTAGCGGACATATACCAGCGGGCGCGCATCAATCTCCTCGGAAAGACGCACAAACTCGCGGAACGCCTCGCGCTCCTTCACGGATTTAAGGTTCAGCTCTTCGGCGCGCTTCTTCAGCACGCCGGGCTTCCACTCCGCAAACGGGATGCAGGCGCGCGATTTGATGACGCGCTCAAAATATTTCCGTTTGATTTCCAGAAAGACCGGGGCATCGCCCGGGGGCTTGCCATAGGTGCGGACGCGCAGCTTGAAACGATGGGCGGCCTCCCACTCCTTGGCGTAGTGCAGCGAGAGCGTCGGCGAGTCCATCTGAAGGGTGTTGATGTAATAATGCCCGCCGGCCGCGGCGCAATGCTTGTCCATGGTGCAGTAGGGCCGAATGAACTGTTTGATCGGCTCCACCAGCTGACGCGGAATGATGTACTTGGCCTCGAAGCGGTCAAGCTCCGTGGAAAAGTCCGCGGTATCCGATTTAGTTTTTTTCAGCGAAGCCATCATCCCCAATCACTCGTCCTCTACGGAAACCTTATAGTATAGGCATTCCACCGCGTCTACTCCAGCAGTAAAGGTATTGATCGGCGGCGTTGCGGGGATGGGCGAAACCGAGAGGGTAAAGCTGCCCGACACGAGGTTGGTGCTGACCCACAGCGAGTACACTTTGCCGGTTGCACTCGACCAGCTGAAGACGCAATCCTCCGACGCTTCCACGGATTGGAAGGCAAAGACCGAGTCCGCGCTGGCGGGATCCGTACCGGCGCGCCATTCGTCATAGTTGGAGGCCCCGTCCCCGTCCGGATCGTCATCGTCCCCGGCGGAGGTCGACCCGAAATATTCCAGCTCCCAGTCATCCGGCAGGCTGTCGGAATCGCCGCCGGCAAAACTGCCCGGCGTCAGGCTGTCCGAG